>CALPNL020000012.1 GCA_943324925.2 Chitinophaga pinensis
AATAGGGGTTTAAGCGAAACCCAGTAATTTTCCATGGTGAATACCCTTGCGTTTGAAAATTGATTAAAAGTTTCTTTGTTCCAAAAAGTAACTGACTGCTAAACCCATTTATTCCAGTATCCCCGTTTAGTGTAATTTTATCAGAAATCGCATTTGGCCTATTCATTCCAATGACAAATTCGGGATTAAAAAATTGTCGAAATTTCCAGCTTCCGATTTCCTCTAAATTGGTAAAATAAATAGCTTTAATAACTGCTGCACTTTCTTCAAGATTCCCATTATTATAATAGGTTCCATATTCAAAATGAGCACCTAAATAGCCAAAATTAAAAAAGTTCCCAAGAGCAGCTTTTGCACCAATGTAGGTTCTATTTACAGTGTTTTTATTTTGAAAACCACCTGTAATTGAATAGGAAAATCCAGATGCAATATCTTCAACAATATTAAAGTTAAAAATATATTTGTCCTGCACAAACTTCCTATATGCAATTCCAAAACTCGTTAAATACAACTTTTCATTGGAGTAAATCCCAAGATTATTATTGTCAATAAAAGGGTTTTCGACAAAGTTCTTATTGTAAAATCTAGCGGTGGTAAAGAAATTAGTACTCCTTTGATATTCCGAATTTCCTTTGAAAATTTGCATTGAATGTCCGCCCCAATAATCACTGAAATTGGCTTTGTACTTTTTAAATTCTATGGTTTGTGTGGGTGAGGTAGTAATTTCATTTTCAAACACTTGACTTAAAGCAATGCCACCAGCCCATTTAGTATAGGTAGAATAAAAAGGGCGTTCTATACTAAATAGTTTGGAGTAATTTTGATCAAAATCAATTGCATAGGACAACGTAGTTTTAATAAACGTGTTTTTTATATTAGGAATAATATAACTGGTAGTATATCCATCATGAATTCCCGAAAAATTTTTAGAATACGAATTAAAAAATTCGTGTCCGAGTCCAAAAAAATTCTTTTCATTGAGTGAGAAAGTAGATTTTGAGTTGGTCAAATCAAATTCGGGTACTATGCTCCAAGAATCTAATATTCGAATAGAAATATCTACTGAATCTGTTGCGACTAACTTGGTTTCCATTACTAGTTCACTCACATAACGCTGGTTTCTAATTAAACGTGCCGATTCTTTAAATAAAAGCGAATCTAACGGTTGGTTTTCCCTTATTAAAAGTAAATTTTTTATTGCAAATTTCTTCGATTTTATGTGGAGTGAATTACCAATTCTTAAGAAAAAACTTTGGGGGGTTTCGGTGCTATCATTTGCAGAATATCCAAAAGGATCGAAGGTGTTAATTTTAATATTCCTTATTATCTTTCCTTCAAGAGTTCTAAAATTTGTTTTTCTAACTTTTGAAAAGGAGTTCTTTTTTACAGAAGTTTTATTAACGGGTTCGAAAATTAGTTTATAGATAAATTTGGTGAATTTATGTTTGTTGGAATACGTCTGAAGTTTACTGTACTTTTTAGTTTCTTCCTTCGTTTTCGTAGTGTCTTGCGCCACTGAAAGTTGGCAGCTGAACAGCACTAAAAAAATAAATAGGTTTCTAAATAACATGATTGGCTTGCTTTAACTTTGAGTGCGCTTTTAGCTCTTTGTAAATGCCTTTACAATATAGATTTACTAAAGTATTCTTTATAAGCGAATTTCAATTTAATTTTATGTTAAATTAGTTGTATTTATAGTGATACAAAAAGAAGACCCGATACAATCGGGCCTTAAAAACAAAATATTAAAATTAAAATGGTAAAAAAATTAGAAAGCATAAACTACAGCAAGGCATACTTGTGCAGCTGATTTAGTAGGAGTTAAATTGGCAGCAGCAAAAACTTCTTCAGAAGCACTGTCAAGACGAACCTCGGGTATAAAAGTCATCCCACCTGATTTAATATTTCCAGTTAAAGTAAATGCAGTATAAGAAGTAGCCGTGCTTTTTGATTTAAAAGATTCTGCACGTAATCCTAAGCTAAAATTATCTTTTACTTTATAGGATGGGTACAATGCAAAGCCTGAAAAACCGGTATTATCGAAAACCCCTTTATAATCAGCAGCATTAAAACCAATTTTAAATTCATCCGTAATTTGATAATTTGCGGTTAAATCTACTATTTTTCCACTTGCTGATCCGCTTAAATAATTTACATAGGCAGTTAATTTATCATGGGGCATTAAGGTTAATTGAGCTCCAACGGCATTTAATCCCATTGACTCATTGGCTTGGTAGGTATTCCATTGGTCATTAAACAATCCTACCATTAAACTCACTTTTTTGGAAAAAATATAATTCCCTTTCACACCTCCATTTTGAAACGGTCCATTGGTAAACAAATAAGAAGTAGAATAATGGAAATTAAATAGTGGAGAAATCACTTCATATCCAATAAATGTACTCATGTAACCGGCAGTTAGAGTCAATTTTTCTGAGGCTTCATAAGTTGTATATAAATTTTGAATATGGTACGATTGACCGTTGACATCAGGAATTGATTGCCCAGATCCTCTTGGTCCAAAAGAAACCTCAGCTACAAAGGAAGTTTTTCCTGTTTTTTTCTTAAGTACAATATCAACCATTCCTAATGATACTGAATTTTGATCGGAAGTAAAACTGGTTGGAATGTTAGGTATTTTTGAAAAATCATATTTATAATACAAATCTGCTGATCCTGAAATTTCTAGTGGTTTGTCTTGACCAAATGTAATCGTTGCGCTTAACGCCAATGCTAAAATAAGGGTAATTTTCTTCATGTTATTTTTGTGTTAGTAGTTAAAATTGAAAATAGAAATCCCCGTTCGAAACAAATTCTCAAAATTTTTGAAAATTTGTTCCGAAAAATGGACCAATAAAATTGTTAGGGATTAGTTTATAATTGTTCTCCGTGTTGAGAGATATCCAAGCCAAGTTCTTCCATGTCTTCGCTTACTCGAAGGGGTGTTATTTTATTCACTATATAAAATAAGAAATATGAAACAACAAAGGCGAAAATTGAAACAAGAATTAAGGCTTTCAATTGGATTAAAAATAAAGTTGTATCTCCATAAATTAAACCTTGATTATCCCCAACTATAGCATTAACTGATTTTGAAGCAAAAACTCCGGTTAATAGCATCCCTACCATTCCTCCTACACCGTGACAAGCAAACACATCTAATGCATCGTCAACTTTACCTTTAGGGAATTTAGAAACTACTAAATTACTTACCAAACTTGCTATTAAACCAATTGCTAATGCTGATGGAATAGTTACAAATCCTGCAGCAGGAGTTATAGCAACTAACCCAACAACTGCTCCAATACAAGCTCCCATCGCAGATAATTTGTGTCCTAGAACTTTGTCTAAAAATACCCAACCCATTGCAGCAGCAGCAGCAGCTACAGTTGTAGTACCAAGTGCTTGAGCAGCCAACCCATTTGCACCTACTGCAGAACCGGCATTGAAACCGAACCAACCAAACCACAATAATCCAGTTCCTAATAATACATAGGTAATACGGGCAGGATTTGTTTTTTGAACTTTTCTTTTTCCTAAAAATATCGCTCCTGCTAGGGCAGCCCATCCGGCACTCATGTGAACTACTGTTCCACCCGCAAAATCTAGCACTCCCCAACCAAATAATAACCCTTCCGGATGCCAAGTCATATGACACAAAGGAGAATATACAAATACAATAAATAATACCATAAATAAAAGGTAAGCCCAAAAACGAACTCTCTCGGCAAAAGCACCAGTTATTAATGCTGGGGTAATAATTGCAAATTTTGCTTGGAATAAAGCAAATAAAATAAAAGGAATAGTAGGTGCTAATTCCCATGCTGAATTAGCACTCACACCATTAAAAAATAAATTATATGTTGGATCACCAATTAATCCTTCAATTGATGGGCCAAAGCACAAACCGAACCCTACAACAACCCATAATACGGTTACGATTACCATGGCCATAAAACTCTGTAAAACCGTGCTGATTACATTCTTTTTACCAACCATTCCGCCATAAAAGAAGCCCAATCCAGGGGTCATTAATAAAACCAATCCTGTTGCAACAAGCATCCAAGCGGTATCTCCTGTATCTAGTTTTAGAGGAACAACATGCGTTCCTAAAACGGTAACTTCAGGGAATAAATAAATTGAAAAAACGGATAGTACCAAAATAGTGATGAGGATCACACTTAAAATAATTTTTCTCATTGTTTTTGATTTAAATTCACAATAAAAGTAAAAATTCATTTGACACCCCCATAAAAAAAATAATAAATTTATAGATTTTTATTAAATTTATATATATACCCCCTAAATTTTAGGGGTGCTTTAAAAATAAATTTAATTATTGTAAAATTCATAATGGCATTTCACAAAAAAACCCGCTTGTAGTATCAAGCAGGTTTTTTTCTATTAGCGCTTTGTGAAAAAATAATTACATTAAGTTGCCCAAAATTTCATAGCGCTTTGATAAGTTATTTTAAATTATGTCTTTCTTGGAGTGCCTTATAGGCGTTTACTAAATAGAGTTGTTTTACGAAGTTTCTATTTATTTAAAATTCCTCTTTTTAATATTTGACCAAATTCATACATGTCCTCATACGAACAATATAATGGCGCTGGAGCGAATCGGATTACGTTGGGCTCTCTCCAATCTACAATAACACCATTAGCCATTAAATAATCAAACAACTGCCTGCCTTCACCATGAAGTAAAACCGACAATTGACTTCCTCGTTGATTTGGATCAGAAGGTGTAATTATTTCAAAAGAACCTTTTACTTCCCTAGAAATTTCTTGTATAATAAATTCCAAATAAGAGGTTATCTTGTTTCTTTTTTCAATAATAGCATCCATTCCAATTTCGTCAAACATTTCAACTGAAGCTAAATATGGCGCTAAGGAAAGTACAGGCAAGCAACTAACCTGCCATCCATTTGCCCCACGAACAGGATCAAACTTAGGCTCCATTTTAAAGCGTCTTTCTTTATTATGTCCCCACCAACCTGCAAATCGATTGAGATTCATGTTGTTGTGGTGTTTTTCATGAATAAAGCAACCCGAAGCATTTCCTGGACCTGAATTCATGTATTTATAACTGCACCAGCAAGCAAAATCTACCTGCCAATCGTGCAACTCTAATTTGATATTTCCTGCTGCATGCGCTAAATCCCAACCTACAAAAGCTCCTACTTTATGCCCAGCTTCAGTTATGGTTTTCATGTCAAAAACTTGACCCGTATAATAATTCAATCCTCCTATTAATACCAATGCTAATTCATCACCTACTTCTTCAATTTTTGCTAAAATATCTTCTAAGCGCAGATTATGCTCCCCTTCCCTACGATGAATTTCAACTATGGCATCGTCCGGATTATAACCATGAAATTGCACTTGACTTTGCATCATGTATTGATCGCTTGGAAACGCTTTGGCTTCGCAAAGAATTTTATATTTTTTTGGCTGCGGTTTGTAAAAGGAAACCATTAACAAATGAAGATTCACGGTCAAAGTATTCATTACTGTAACTTCAGAAGGTAATGCGCCAACAATAGAACTTAATGGTTTTGCAAACCTTTCGTGATAATCCAACCATGGTTTTTCGGCATAAAAATACCCTTCAACGGCCAGATTTTGCCAATCGTTCATTATATCATCTACATATTTTTTTGCACGAGTGGATAATAGGCCAAGGGAATTTCCAGTAAAATATATTGCCTGCTTGCCATTTATTTTAGGAAAATAAAACTCTTTCCTGTATTCTTTTAAGTGGTCTTGAAAATCGAGTTCTTTAGCAAATTCAAGGGTGTTTTGGAATATCATAAATTCAATTTTAATTATGGTAAAAATAGGAAAAATATAGCATTTGCAATCTTAAAAAAAACTTCAATAAATATGGTGTAAATAAAAAATCTCGCCTTTTTAGACGAGATTTAAATAGCTATTAATTTAATTTAGATGATTAACATGGCATCTCCATAAGAATAAAATTTATAATTTTCTTTAACCGCAATTTCATAAGCCTCTTTCATTAAATCGTGACCGCAAAATGCAGATATCATCATTAACAAAGTTGATTTTGGGGTGTGAAAATTGGTAATCATACAATTGGCAATACTAAAATCGTGTGGAGGAAAAATAAATTTATTAGTCCATCCATCGTAAAGATTTAGGGTTCTTTGTGAAGAAACAGAACTTTCAATAGCACGCATTGAGGTAGTTCCAACAGCGCAAATACGTTTTTTTGCTACTTTAGCAGCATTCACAATATCACACGCTTCTTGAGAAATTTTCAACTCCTCAGAATCCATTTTATGTTTTGATAAATCTTCTACCTCTACTGGATTAAAAGTTCCTAAACCTACGTGTAATGTTACTTCGGCAAAGCCAACTCCTTTAATTTCTAATTTTTTCAAAAGGTGTTTAGAAAAGTGTAATCCTGCAGTTGGAGCAGCTACCGCACCTTCTTCTTTAGCATAAATAGTTTGGTAACGCTCCGCATCTTCTGGGGTTACTTCTCTATTAATGTATTTTGGGATTGGTGTTTCTCCAAGTTCCGTTAATTTTTTTCTGAATTCATCATAAGGTCCGTCAAATAGAAAACGCAAAGTTCTTCCACGCGAAGTAGTGTTGTCAATAACCTCAGCAACTAACAAATCGTCATCACCAAAATACAATTTATTTCCAATTCTAATTTTACGAGCAGGATCTACCAAAACGTCCCAAAGGCGTTGTTCCGCATTCAACTCTCTTAATAAGAAAACTTCGATTCTAGCTCCTGTTTTTTCTTTATTCCCATACAAACGGGCTGGGAAAACCTTAGTATTATTAAGAATCATTACATCTCCATCATCAAAATAATCGATAACATCTTTGAACATTTTATGCTCAATAGTTTTCTTTTCACGGTTGATAACCATTAAACGAGATTCGTCTCTGTTTTCTGCTGGAAATTCAGCTAAAAGTTCTTTTGGTAAATTGAATTGAAAATGTGATAATTTCATTTAGAATAAATTATAAGTTATGGATTTTGAGTCTTATTCAAAATCGTGTGCAAATATACGATTGTGAGAGAGGCGTTGTCAAGTGTTTTGGGGTTTATTTTCGAAATCAAGCGCAAGGGCGCTAGCACACTAAGAATCCCCATTTTTATATTCTGAAATTTCAAATCCCAAAATCTTCAAATCACTCCAAAAATTAGGATACGATTTTGATACTACCTCAACATTCTCAATACTTAGATTCATTTTTATTGCTAAAGGCGCAAACGCCATTGCCATTCTATGATCATTATAGGTTGCAACAATCTGATTGGAAAGAATTGATTTTGAAGGTTGCAAATGCAAACTATCATTAGTTACTGAAATGGTTGCACCCAATTTTGAAAGCTCTTTTTTCAATGCTTCTAAGCGGTCGGTTTCTTTGATTTTTAGCGTGTGCAAACCCGTTAATTTACACTCTATACCCAACCCAAAAGCGGTCACAGCAATAGTTTGAGCAATATCGGGAGCGCTATTTAAATCTAACTTTATATTTTGCTTAATCGGATTTTGATTTTTTACTAAAGTGATTTTCCCTTCATCAAAATGAGTTTCAACCCCCATTTGCTGATAAATTGTAGCTAATATAGCATCTCCTTGCAAGCTATTTTGTTTAAAACTGGAGAGCTCCATTTGGGTTCCCACTTTTGAAAGCGCGATTATCGAATAAAAATAGGACGCTGAACTCCAATCGGATTCTACAACTATGGTTTTGGGTGTTGGGTTCTGTACGCTAGGTTTTACAGTAATTAAATTCCCGACAACTGAAGTCTCTAACCCGATTTCACTAAGCAATTTCATAGTCATATTGATGTAAGAAATGGAAGTAATTTCTCCACTTAACTCCAATTCCAATCCGTTTTGAAGACTTGGCGCGATTAATAAAAGCGCAGAAATGTATTGGCTACTCACATTTGCTGGAAGCGAAACCCTACGACTATTGAGTTTTTTACCTGTAATTTTTATTGGAGGAAAACCTTCGTTTTCAAGATATTCAATAGTCGCACCTAATTGTTTTAAGGCGTCAACCAATATTTTAATTGGGCGTACTTTCATTCTTGAAGAACCTGATAATGTTACCGATTTGCTTTCTTGTGATGCAAAATAAGCCGTTAAAAAACGCATGGCAGTTCCTGCGTGGTGAACATCTATTATTTGGTTCTTGGAGGTCAACGCCAAGTTCATGACTTCTGAATCATCAGAATTAGAAGCATTTATTATAGCAATATTTGGATAAAAGGCTTTAAGCAATAACAACCTATTGGTTTCCGATTTGGAACCAGTGATGTTTATTTTAGTTTTTGATTTTAAATCATTAGCGGTAAGCCTAATATTCATTATTTCAATTTTTCATTGTCATGATGACGGTCTTTATCACGTATCGATTTTAGATCCATTTTTTTATCAAAAGCGGCTTGTAGGTCAATTCCTGTTTGATTTGCGAGACATAGAACTACAAAAACTACATCGGCTAATTCTTCGCCTAGGTCTTTGTTTTTATCAGTCTCTTTTTCTGATTGTTCTCCATAACGACGAGCTATAATTCGAGCCACTTCGCCTACTTCTTCTGTAAGTTGAGCCATATTCGTAAGTTCGTTAAAGTACCTAACTCCGTGTTCTTTGATCCAATTGTCAACTTCTAGTTGGGAATTTTTTAGGTTCATATCACTTAAATTTTACTAGCAAATTAAATCTTCTTTAAAACAATTTTTTCACTGTGTTTATCAACTATTTCTTTGAAGAAATTTTTCAGAACCTCATAGTATTCAGGACTAATAATTGCTTCGTTAATGTCTAAAGTATAGACAATTTGAAATTTATTTTCGGTATTAGAAACAAGGTAGGTAAAATTACAAATTCCGTCAATCATGGCTACTGATTTTGATTGCGGGATAGTTTCTATAGCATATCCCTCAGGAATTGTAAAACTAATATTGTATTTGTCCTGATTTGGAAAAATAAAATCTACTGGGTATTCTCTCTTTTCTTGAGTGAAAATATTTTTAGTTTCTGCCAAAAAGAATAACGGGGAAAAGTACATTTTATCTCCGATTACTTCTATTGCATTATTGTGCGTAAATGAATAATTTTCGACTACTGGTTTTGATAAATCCGTTTTATTTAGCACTTCATAATCGCCAATTTCGATTCCCGGATATTTTTTTTCAAGTTTTTCCAAATAACTTTCTTTATTCATTGAATTGTACCTTTCTCTAAATGAATACGCATTATAATCGAAATAATTTTCCCTCACTTTCCCTGTCATAGTTCCGTCTTTTTCAATAGTTGCCATCATGTTTATTACGTCCTTAGAATTGCTTTTTGGCATTAAATCAACTTCGACTGATGTTCCGTCTTTTCTTATGACTCTTCCAATCCAATTCAAAGCATTAAAAGGTAAAATATTAGGCAATGTATTTTTGTGTGTGGCATCCAAAAGAAATATACTATTATTGTATTCAACACCTGCTATTACGTAATTAAAAGCCGTTCGAGATGGATAAACCGTTATTCCGTTTGAACGAGTACTCAGCAACACTGGATTAGCATCTATTCCAGCATAGCGTAACATGGAAACTAGCATTAAATTAATTTCGGCAACATTTCCGGTTTTATCAATATAGGCTCTTCTCACTCCCTCATCGCAATAATAACTATTATTGTTATTCCAATTCATTCTTGATTTTACGTAGTTGAAAATAGCACCTATTTTATCTTCCGGAGAAACTAATCCGCTTAATATAATATCGATATCCTTTTCAAAATACCCAGTTTTCTCAACTTCAGGACCAAAGTTTTCAGCTATATATATTTTTCTCACAACACCTTCCCAGTCGGAGGCAAAATTCTCAAAACTGCTTTGCGGCATTCTTTTTCCCGAAAGTTCATGAATAACTGAAGAGGTATAATTATCAATATTATTAACAAAAACCTCGTCTTTAATTGCAGGAACATTTTCGGCTACAAATTTCGTTTGCGTCTCTATGTAATCTATTCTGTCATAATCAAATTTTGTAGGTTCAGTAGAAGTGCCTGTAGCTCTGGTTTTATCGGTCAGTGTAATACTTCTATTTTTACTTTCTACCGATGATGTAATAGGAACATACCCTTTGTTTCTGACATTATAAACATAATATTCAGGAATACATGCTAAAAATTCTGAGTAATTTACTGGTATCTCTTTTTGGAAATACCACTCTGGCAAAGTTGAAAAATAAGGAGAACGAATCACCACTTTATATTCTAGTATCGAACCTACTTTTACATCTGGAAGTGTGATTTTTTTTCTAAAATAGTTTTTAGAACGGTTTTCAGTAAACTCCCCTTCACTTTTTAATTTCGTTTTTTGAATTTTTCCGTCCACTAAATTATAGGTAATCGCTTTAGAAAAAGTAACTGTCTCAGAAGGAGATCCTCCCGTAAAAAAACTGTACGCATGCGAAGCATTACCATACCCTTCTTTTTTATAGATTTTAATTTTGGTATCAATTTCTGTAACCATCCCAAAACCATTTAACTCTGAATATTCAAAGTAGGTTCTTCCAACTTGAAATAGAACTGCCGCTACTGCCGATGTGTCTATCGGATGGGCTTTCTCTTTTAATTCTTCTATAGTTACCTTACCCAATTCGTATTTTTTTTGGGAAAAAACAACGGTATTCAATAATAAAAATACAATGATTAAGGCTATTTTATTTTTCATTTTCTTTAATTTAAATTTTGGTAACGAGAATTTTAGAATTATCATTCTTTTTTACTTTTTCTATAAATAAACGAAATTCTTCAAAATCCTCTTTTGGATAAATCCCTTTTTTCAAAAGTAGTTTTCGTTTATAGACTAAATTTAGTCCGTCTTTTTTTATTATCTCCGTTTTGTATATTCCGAATTTATTGCTTAATTCGATATTATCTGGCATTGCTTCAATTGTAAAACCTGCAGGTAGAGTGAGCGCTATTTCATCATTATCTATGAAGCCTCTTTCGATTTCAAATGGGTGGCGTCGGTTTCTGCTTTTTTTAAGATTTCCAGAATACTGGTTAAAAGCATTTACTGCAAATAAAATTTTATTACCCGTGACAGCACCATAATTTACGGCACGGACTTGGACTTTTTCAGTAAACGAAATTTTGTCTTTATCGTTAAAAAATGTAGCGCTTTTTATAAATAAATTATTGATATTACTCCAATAACTTTTATAGCTACCCTCTTTCTCAGTGGGTGAAAGTTTCTCTATTTGGTATTTTTTTTGATATTGAGTGCCTTCAGAAACAATTGAAATTCCACCTTCAAAATCTCCGTTTTCAGAAATGGAGTAATTCCCTTTACTGAATTGCGAATTGGTATTATCATCATAGTTTTTTGTTCGAACAATTTCTCCTCCTTCCGGTTTTATTACAACCACATTTCTATCGTCGGTGAAATTAGCTTGGAATCCAAAAGGGTTGTCTTGACTAGTACATTCTAAAAAAACATACTCCTTTTGGTTAGGAATTGCCAAAATAACATGATTTCCTTGAACGGAAAAAAAATCCGATTCGATATCAATTTTATCGGTATCACCGTATAATTCTGTGTAATAGGCTGGAACATCAACTGCGTTTAAAAGAGCCCTGGTATAATTCGACAATGCTTTACAATCGCCATAACTCAATCGATCAACATCACTTGCTAACATTGGTTTAAAACCCCCAATTCCAACTTGTACGCTTATGTATCTTGATTTATTTTGTAGGTACTCGTAAACCAATTTAGCTTTCTTTATTGGATCTTTCTCGGCACCCACTAACGATTTAACTTTAATAATGGTTTCATCAGATAAATCGCAAGTTCCATTTAAAATTTTTTCAGAAAACCACTGACCATATTCTTTCCAATTTTTAGCGGTACCATCAACTCCTTCTAAATTAAAGGACTCTAAACTCATCATTACGCTTGGATAAATTTTGATGAAATCAGGGCTTAAATCTTCTGGCTTTTGAGCAATTACTCCTTCAACAGCGTAGGATAATTGAGTTGAAGAATCAATAGTTCTTTTAACATTAAAGTTATCCAGATTAAACTCTTTCTTTTTAAAACCTAAATCATTAGGAAACGTAACTTTTAAAGTGCTTTTTTCAATACTTACATAATAATCTGTGATTGGCACCCATTTCGGTATTAAAGCCGTATTTGATGTTTGAATTTCACAGGTAAAATTGACTGTAAATGGGTAATTAATAGGGGTATAATCTAGGTAAACAACTCGACTATCAGAAAAAAGAGTACCTCCACTTACAGCACTTTCATCAATAAAATCTTTTTTTCTAATTTTCTTGATTTCATTTCCAAAAGCATCATAAATAACCGCTTCAATAGCATTTAACGATCTAGATTTATCGTAACCCGAAACGGCACCTACTGCTCCCAAACCATTTTTATTAAAAACAGTTACAATTCTATTGGTTGTAATGGTCATGTTTCTCTGTGAAGAAATTGAAACTTCTTGATGATATAAACGAACTACAGCATTTGAATTAGTTAATAAACTATCAGCTATTTGGGTTACAGGATATTTAATTTTTTGGGCAACTGCTGCAAACGTTAAAAATATAAAAAGCAGAATTGTGAGGTTTTGTTTCAAAATTTGGAAAAAATAATTATATAATATCCAAATATAAACAAATTATGATTAAAATTATGATTTGTTTTTACTGTCTATAATTATGGTTACGGGGCCATCGTTTACCAATGTCACTTTCATATTGGCACCGAATTTTCCTGTTTGAATTTTCTTTCCAAGCTCCAATTCCATCTGTTTCACAAATTTTTCATACATTGGAATAGCCATATCGGGTTTTGAAGCTTTGATATAGGAAGGTCGGTTTCCCTTTTTAGTGCTGGCATGCAGGGTAAATTGACTTACAATAATAATATTCCCTTGTATCTCTTTAACAGATAAATTCATTACTCCATTATCATCCCCAAAAATTCGAAGGTTAATTATTTTTTGGCTAAGCCAATTGATATCCTCTTGGGAATCATCGTCTTCAATTCCAACCAATACCAATAAACCACTTTGAATATTAGCTGCAATTTCGGTTTCAATAGTTACCGATGCTGAAGAGACTCTTTGGATTACTACTTTCAAATTGATTACTTATTTCTTGTTTCATCACTTGCCTTTCTATCCTCATCATAAATATCTGTTCTATAATGCTCCTCGTCACCTTCCAAAATTTTAAGGTAACTTTTATAACGAGACCAAGAAATTTTATCGTCCTCGAGGGCTTTTTTAATGGCACAATGGGGTTCGTCTTTATGCAAACAATTGTTGAATTTACATTGGTCTTTCAACTTGAAGAACTCTGGGAAATAACCACTAATTTCTTCTTTTTCCATGTCTACAATCCCAAATCCTTTAATTCCTGGGGTGTCAATAATTCTAGCGTCGAAACTTAAATCATACATTTCAGCAAAGGTTGTGGTGTGTTGTCCCTGCATACTTTGTTCAGAAATTACCTTTGTTTTTAATTGTAAATTAGGCTCCAAAGCATTTACCAACGTCGATTTTCCAACACCAGAATGTCCTGAAAACATGCTCACTTTTCCAATCATCATCTCCTTTAATGCGGTAATCCCTTTCATTTCTGTGGACGAAACACGCAAACATTGGTATCCAATTTCTTGATAAATATGTTGCATGTATAATTGTTCGTCTAGCGTCGCTTCATCAAATGTATCAATCTTGTTAAAAACCAATACTGTTTCTATCCCGTAAGCCTCAGCAGTAACTAAAAAGCGATCGATAAAATTGGTGGTTGTAGGCGGATTATTTATAGTAATTAATAGAAAAACACGATCAATATTAGAGGCAATAATGTGCATTTGATGCGACAGATTCACTGATTTTCGAACGATATAATTCTTTCTTTCGTGAATAGTATGAATCGTACCAGTAACCGAGTCGGAAGTTTCTTCGAGTTCATAATCTACCCAATCACCTACCGCAATTGGATTGGTACTTTTAATGCCTTTTATTCGGAATTTTCCCTTCATGCGACATTCAATAAAATCCCCTTGTTCCGATTTTACAGTGTACCAACTTCCAGTAGATTTATATACAAGTCCTGTCATGAGGCAAAGATAGAGTTAATTCGAAGAATGATTTATGATTTTTTCCTGATGACTAATACTTTCTTGATGAATTGCCTTAAATAATTTTACAATAAATTCCTCACTTAATCCCTTTTCTTCTCCGTCAGCTATCATTTTTTCAAGAATTTCTGCCCATCGTTTATTTTGTAAAACCGATACATTTTTGGCTTTTTTAATTGCGCCTATCTCTTCTGCAACCTTCATTCTGTTTCCTAATAATTCCAGAATTTTTGAATCGGTGATATCGATTTTAGCTCTCAACTTTTCCATGTCAATATTAAAATCTTCTTCTTCAATCGATGCTTTTCGAATGACTAAATCTTTAATAATTTGTTTTAAAGTTTGAGGGGTAACTTGTTGCTCGGCATCACTCCAAGCATTTTCTGGATCGTTATGGGTTTCAATCATCAATCCGTCATAATTCAAATCTAAAGCTTGTTGGGAAACTTCTTTTATCATTGCTCTTTTTCCCGTAATGTGTGAGGGATCACAAATTAGCGGTAAATCAGGAAATTTACTTTGCAAATCGATAGCAATTTGCCACTCGGGAATGTTTCTATATTTTGTTTTTTCATAGGTTGAAAAACCCCTATGAATGACTCCTAATTTCTTAATTCCAGCATTATATAAACGCTCCACGCCTCCTATCCATAAAGCCAAATCCGGATTTACAGGGTTTTTAACCAATACTATTTTATCTGTATTTTGTAAAGCATCGGCAATTTCTTGAACCGCAAAGGTATTCACCGTGGTTCTGGCTCCAATCCAAAGCACATCAATATCATGTTCTAATGCTAATTTTACGTGAGCTGCATTGGCAACTTCAATTGCCATTAGTAAACCGGTTTCTGCTTTTGCTTTTTGCAACCATTTTAAACCTATTTCGCCCACGCCTTCAAATCCGCCTGGTCGAGTTCTAGGCTTCCAAATTCCTGCTCGGAAAATTGAAACATCAGAGTTTTTTAATTCATGAGCAATTTTTAATACCTGCTCTTCTGTTTCTGCGCTACATGGACCCGCAATCACTAATGGATGTGATAGGTTAAAATCTTCTAACCACTTTCTCATTTCTTTATTGTTCACCATGTTTTTCATACTTGTGATTGCGCTTTTTTAATATTGAGCAAAATTATTACAATTATCTTGAATACCCTTTTTGTTTGCTTATTATTTATAACAATTTTAGACTTTGTTCGTTTGTAAATTAATTAATTTAAAGTCGGCTTTTAGGATTGATTATGGTAAACCTAATTTTTCTGCTTACTTTTGTTCAAAATAATTTATATGTCAATTGAAGTTGTAAATATATCAAAAAGTTATGGCGATCAGAAAGCACTGGACGCCGTTTCCTTCTCGGTTAAAAAAGGAGAGATTGTTGGTTTTTTAGGTCCAAATGGCGCTGGAAAATCTACTTTGATGAAAATATTAACTACTTACATCACTGCCGATCAAGGAAGTGCAGCCGTAAATGGATTTGATGTAAATTCCAACCAAAAAGCAGTTCAAATGTCTGTAGGTTATTTGCCTGAGCACAATCCATTATATTTAGATTTGTATGTAAGAGAATATTTGGCTTTCAATGCCGATGTTTTTAAAGTTGAAAAATCAAGAATAAATGACGTAATAGAATTAACTGGATTAACTTCTGAAAGTCATAAAAAAATTGGTCAATTGTCCAAAGGATATCGTCAAAGAGTAGGTTTAGCCAATGCGCTTTTACACAATCCTGATGTTTTAATCTTAGATGAACCCACTACCGGTTTGGATCCAAATCAATTGGTAGAGATTAGAAATGTGATAAAAAATGTTGGCAAAGACAAAACGGTATTCTTGTCAACACACATTATGCAAGAGGTTGAGGCCATTTGCGATCGCGTAATCATTATCAATAATGGTAAAATTGTTACCGATAAAAAATTGGATAAATTAATATCCTCCGACAAAGAACAAGTTATTGAAGTTGAATTTGATTACAAAATCGAAGAACAAGCAATTGCCAAAATTCCACATTTAAAATCCTATAAAAATATTCATGATGGGATTTGGGAATTGACTTTTATTTCTGAAACCGACATGCGCCCAGTTGTTTTTGATTTTGCTAATGAAAACGGATTGAAAACACTTCAATTGAATCAAAAGAATAAAAACCTAGAAGCCATTTTTAGAGAAATAACCAAAAAATAAATTTTCTTAAAACACTGCCTTAGCAATTTGGCGAATATTCTCTGATTTTCCCATTGAATAATAATGTAAAACAGGTACACCTGCTTGTTTTAATTCCAATGATTGTTGGATTGCCCATTCAATTCCCACCGCTTTTACCTCAGCTGCAGAAGTGCATTTTTCAATGGCAGTAATTAAATCTTCCGGTAAATCAACACGGAATATTTGCGGCAATAATTGCATGTGTTTCTTTACGGCAATTGGTTTTATCCCTGGAATAATAGGTATTGTAATTCCCATTGCTCTGGCTTTTTCAACAAATTCAAAGTATTTAGAATTGTCAAAAAACATTTGGGTAACCACATAATCAGCTCCTGCATCTACTTTTTCCTTTAATCTTTTTAAATCCGACTGAAGTGATGGTGATTCCAAGTGTTTTTCTGGATAACCGGCCACGCCAATACAAAAATCTGATTTATTATCTACATCAATTAAATCATGTAAATATTGACCATTATTTAATCGTTTAATTTGTTTCACTAAATCGACAGCGTAATTATTTCCCCCATTTTTAGGCATAAAATATTTTTCCTCTTTCATCGCATCACCACGTAACGCCATCACATTATCAATTCCTAAATAGTGGCAATCAACTAATAAATACTCTGTTTCTTCTTTAGTAAATCCGCCACAAAGCACATGAGGAATAGTATCTACATTGTATTTATGTTTTATGGAAGCACAAATTCCAAGAGTTCCAGGACGCATTCTGGTTAGTTTTTTATCTAATAATCCGTTTCCTTTATCGATATAAACAAACTCTTCTCTTGAAGTAGTTACATCAATAAATGGAGGATTAAATTCCATTAATGGGTCGATATTGTCATATAATTCTTGGATACTTTTCCCCTTTTGAGGTGGTATAATTTCAAAAGAAAATAAAGTATTCCCTTTCGCTTTTTCAATGTGTTTTGTTACTTTCATTTGTATATTTATTAATCAGCAATATTTGGATTTAACCATTTTGTTGCTACTTCTGTTGAAATATTTCTACGTTTTGAATAATCTATAACCTGATCTTCTTTGATTTTTCCAAGACCAAAATACTTACTTTCAGGATTGCCAAAATAATATCCAGAAACCGATGAAGCTGGCCACATGGCCATGCTCTCCGTTAATTTTACTCCTATTTCTAGTTCTACATTTAGTAATTTCCAAATAGTAGGTTTCTCCAAATGATCTGGACACGCTGGATAACCTGGCGCTGGCCTTATTCCTTTGTATTTCTCCTCTATTAAATCATCCGGTGATAAAACCTCATCGGAAGCATAACCCCAGATTTCTTTTCTCACTTTTTCATGTAGATATTCTGCAAAAGCCTCCGCCAATCGATCTGCAAGCGCTTTGACCATGATAGAATTATAATCGTCTAAATTCGTTTCAAATTCCGAAGCCCATTCATCAACTCCAAAACCTGTGGTGACACAAAAAGCACCCATATAATCTATTTTTCCAGAATCTTTTGGGGCAATAAAATCGGCTAAGGCAATATTTGGAGCTCCAGCTGTTTTTTGAGATTGCTGACGTAAGGTTAGAAAGGTTGATGATTGTTTGCTATTAGTTGGTGAAACCAAAATATCATCATCGTTAACTTGATTGGCAGGGAAAATTCCGTAAATGCCTTTAGCAGCTAACTTCTTTTCTTTCAAAATAATTTTTAGCATTTCTTGAGCATCTGCAAAAACAGAAGTTGCTTGTTCTCCAACTACCTCATCTGTTAAAATGGCTGGGTATTTTCCAAACAATTCCCATGTTCTAAAAAACGGTGTCCAATCGATGTAAGGAACCAATTCATCTAAATCGACTTCTATGGTTTTTGTTCCAATAAAATTAGGTTGGAAAGGGGTGTAATTTTCCCAATCTAATTTTAATTTATTGGCACGTGCTTGTTCGATAGTTAGAAAATTTTTATCTCGACTTCTATTCAAATATCCTTCTCTCAACTCATCGTATTCCGAACGAATATCGCTAGTGTATTTTAAATTGGATTCGTCATTCAATAAATTTCCTGCTACGGTAACGGCTCTTGAAGCATCATTAACATGAACTACTGTACTCGAATATTGTGGGGCAATTTTAACTGCAGTATGCGCTCGAGAAGTGGTTGCTCCTCCAATCATGATTGGAATTTTTACCTTTAACCTCTCCAATTCTTTAGCCAAATAAACCATTTCATCTAAGGATGGAGTGATTAATCCGCTTAAACCTATGATATCGACGTTGTGCTCAATTGCAGCAGCGATAATTTTCTCTGGCGCTACCATCACCCCTAAATCGATGATTTCATAATTATTACAACCTAAAACAACTGAAACAATGTTTTTTCCAATATCGTGAACATCGCCTTTTACTGTTGCCATTAAAATTTTTCCAGCCCCTTGCTTGTCACCAACTTGCTTGCTAGCTTCGATGTAAGGAAGTAAATAAGCAACTGCTTTTTTCATTACACGTGCTGATTTTACTACTTGTGGCAAGAACATTTTCCCACTCCCAAATAAATCCCCAACAACGTTCATTCCTGCCATTAAATTGATTTCAATAACATCAATTGGTTTGGAAGCGGCGAGTCTGGCTTCTTCAATATCTTGGTCGATAAATTCATCTATCCCTTTAACTAATGAATGTGTTAATCGCTCTTGAATAGAACCCGAGCGCCATTCTTGAACTGCTTTTTCATTATTCTTAGAATCTCCTTTTACATTTTCAGCAAAATCCAGTAATCTTTCAGTGGCATCTTCTCTTCGGTTTAGAAGAACATCTTCAACATGTTCTAATAAATCTTTTGGAATTTCATCATAAATAGTTAGCATTTCAGGATTAACAATTCCCATAGTCATACCATTATTAATGGCATGATATAAAAACACCGAATGCATCGCTTCACGAACGGTATCATTACCTCTAAACGAAAAGGAAACGTTACTTACACCCCCACTTACATGCGCATGAGGTAAATTTTCTTTAATCCATTTTGTAGCTCTAAAAAAATCTAACGCATTCAGTTTGTGCTCGTCCATTCCGGTAGCCACAGGAAAAATATTAGGGTCAAAAATGATGTCTTGCGGAGGAAAACCAACTTCATTTACTAATATATCATACGACCTTTTACAAATTTCGATTCGCCTTTCATAATTATCCGCTTGACCCACCTCATCGAAGGCCATGATGATAACTGCCGCTCCATATTTTTTAATCAATTTTGCATGATGGATAAAACGTTCTTCGCCTTCTTTTAAGGAAATTGAATTGACTACACTTTTCCCTTGCGCTACTTTTAAACCGGCTTCAATAATTTCCCACTTTGAACTATCAATCATCAATGGAACGCGAGAAATATCGGGTTCGGAGGCAATTAAATTTAAGAATGTAGTCATTGCATAAACGCCATCAAGCATTCCTTCATCCATATTAACATCGATGATTTGTGCTCCTCCTTCCACTTGCTCTTTGGCAATAGAAAGTGCTTCCTCGTATTTCTCCTCTTTTATTAATCGAAGGAATTTTCGTGAACCCGTTACATTCGTCCTCTCACCAACATTAACAAAATTGGTATTAGGTGTAATTACTAATGGTTCAAGACCTGATAACTTCAAGTAGTTGTTGGTATTTGACATATACTTTTTTTAATCCTGCAGGGTTTTCAAAACCTTGTAGGTTTGAACTCATTCTCATTTTTTATAATCCTGCATGGTTTTGAAAACCTAGCAAGATAGTTGTTAAACTTTCCTTGGTTTATAATTCTTCGCCACTTCGGCAATTAATTTAATGTGGTCTGGATTAGTTCCGCAACATCCACCAATAATATTGATTAAATTCTCGTCCAAATACTCTTTAATTTGCGCTTGCATTTCAGCGGGTGTTTCATCGTATTGCCCGAAAGCATTAGGCAATCCTGCATTGGGATGCGCCGAAATATTAAATGAGGTATTATGAGATAATTGTTTCAAATACGGTTTTAGTTGTTTGGCTCCAAGGGCACAATTAAATCCTACACTCAACAATGGAATATGAGAAATTGAAATCAAAAATGCTTCCACCGTTTGTCCTGAAAGTGTTCTTCCAGAAGCATCCGTAATGGTACCTGAAACCATAATTGGAATATCGATTTTGCGTTCTTCTTTGACCTCTTCAATGGCAAAAAGTGCAGCTTTAGCATT
>CALPNL020000013.1 GCA_943324925.2 Chitinophaga pinensis
ATAAAACCAGAGAATTACATCACTTCTGAAATTGGTTTATTAGGATTGAAAGACATTATAAAAGAACTTGAAAAACCCGGTTTGGATCCACGAAAATCGGCTAAAGTTTTTGAATTTGATGCCAATGTAAAATCGATAAAAGACATTAGAACCGGTATGATTTTACCGGGAATAGTCAATAACATTACCAATTTTGGTTGCTTTGTAGATATCGGAATCAAAGAAAGTGGCTTGGTTCATATTTCCCAGCTCAAAGCGGGATTTGTTAGCGATGTAAACGAAGTAGTAAAATTACACCAACACGTGCAAGTGAAAGTTACAGAAGTGGATGAAGACAGAAAGCGGATTCAACTTTCTATGATTGTATAAATTAAAAAAGGCTTTTCGATTGAAAAGCCTTTATTTTATTTTTTTTCTTCTTCTTTTTTGGCTGCCGATTGATCTTCTTTAGCCGCATTTTTGAATTCTTTAATTCCGGTTCCTAAACCTTTCATTAATTCTGGAATTTTTTTCCCTCCAAACATTAACAAAATTACAGCAAGGATTAAAATTATTTCAGTTGGTCCGAATCTTCCCATAACACTATATTTTTAAGCTTTCGCAAATTTAAATTAATTTCTCGAACAAAGGTAAATAGAAATATTGGTATTTCATTTCCCTCATTAATAAATATTTATGATTTACTCTATTTATTAATAAAATTAACTCATCAAAATCTAAATTTATAAATGATAGTTTTATCATTATATTTGTGATAATAATATCAAGCACGATGTCAGAGAAAAAAAATAAAAGAAAAATATTAAAAAGGAAATTATTTACAAAAAACCGTTTGGTAATTTTAAATGAAGACACTTTTGAAGAAATTTTTTCCTTACGATTAACCTTAATGAACGTCTTTGTAGTTGCCTCCATAGCGGCGATATTAATCATTACTTTTACCACTTATATTATTGCTTTCACCCCTTTACGAGAATATATTCCGGGATATGCTTCCACCAAATTAAGAAAAGAAGCCACAGAATTGGCTTTAAAATCAGATTCGTTAGCATTGGCTTTGAAGAAAAACGACGCCTATTTAAAATCGGTGGTTAAGGTTCTGAATGGCGATTTAGAATACGAGCAAATTAATAAAGATTCCATTATGTCCTCGGATAATATTAGCACTACAATTGAAAATGATGCGCCTTCGAAAGCGGAATTGCAATTGAGAGAACAAATTTTACAAGAAGAAAAACTACTTTCTAATGAAAAGAAAGGAAAAAAATAGCTGGAAAACAGTAACAAAAACAACATCTGAATGTCTTTAAAATCGTTCTTGGCCAAACAATTTGCCAACTCTATTTATAAAAAAACCAAGTTGTGGTCGGACTATCCCGTTCAAACGCAACAAACCGTTTTTAAAGAGATTATCCGTCAAGCGAAAAACACGCAATTCGGTATTGACCATGATTTTGATACTATAAATACTTTTCAAGATTTCTCAAAGAAGGTGCCTATTCGCGATTACGAAGCCCTAAAACCGTATATTGATCGAGTGATTCAAGGCGAAGAAAACGTTCTTTGGAAAGGCAAACCGTTGTATTTTGCTAAAACTTCAGGAACAACTTCTGGCGCAAAATACATTCCTTTAACCAAGGAATCGATGCCGTTCCATATTGAAGCCGCTCGAAACGCCATTTTACATTATATTCATGAAACGCGAAATGCGGATTTTGTAAATGGCAAAATGATCTTTCTTCAAGGCAGCCCTATTTTAGAAGAAAAAAACGGAATTCAATTGGGAAGATTATCGGGAATTGTAGCCCATTTTGTACCTAAATATTTGCAAAAAAATAGAATGCCCACTTTTGAAACCAATTGCATCGAAGACTGGGAAACCAAGGTGGATGCCATTGTTGAAGAAACGTTCAATGAAGATATGACCGTCATTTCTGGAATTCCGTCTTGGGTGCAAATGTATTTTGAAAAATTACAGCAAAAAGCCGCAAAACCCGTTGGTGAGTTATTCAAAAACTTCAATTTATTCATTTACGGCGGTGTGAATTTTGAGCCTTATCGAGCTAAATTTGAGAATTTAATTGGCAGAAAAGTCGATTCTATAGAGTTGTTTCCTGCTTCGGAAGGCTTTTTTGCTTATCAATCCCGAAACTTCGGTATTAAAAATGAAGAAGGAATGTTGTTGCTTTTAAACTCTGGAATTTTCTACGAATTTATAAAATCAGAAGAATTTCTTACTGATACCGAAACTTCGGGACCAAGGCGATATACGATTGGCGAAGTTGAATTAAACGTCAATTATGTTTTGATAATTTCAACCAACGCGGGACTTTGGGGCTATAATATTGGCGATACCGTTCAATTCACTTCCTTAAAACCGTATCGCGTTATCGTTTCGGGCCGAATTAAACATTTCATTTCTGCTTTTGGAGAACACGTGATCGGAAAAGAAGTTGAACACGCGTTGAAACAAGCAATGGAAAACACTTCGATTCAAATTAAAGAGTTTACCGTGGCACCGCAAATTACCCCAACGGACGGTTTGCCTTACCATGAATGGTTTATAGAATTTGATTCCGATGGTTCGGGAGAACCAGAAAACGAAGATGCATTTGCGGAAGCGATAGACAACGCCATGCGAAACCAAAACACCTATTATGACGACTTGATTGTGGGGAAAGTTTTGCGAAAATTGGTGATTACCAAAGTAGCTAAAAACGGTTTCCAAGACTATATGAAATCGATAGGAAAATTAGGCGGACAAAACAAAATTCCGAGGCTGAGTAACGATAGAACCATTGCTGATTTATTAAAATTAAAATAAAGAAGGATGCAAACAAAAAGTTTTTGGTTGGTGTTGTTTTTAGTGAGTTTTTCCATTTACGCTCAAACCAAAGGCATTGTGGTTGACGAATCTGGGAAGCCCATCCCATATGTGAATATTTGGGTTGAAAACGAAAATATTGGAACGACTTCTGAAGAAAATGGCGAGTTTTCAATTGCTGCTTCTGCAAATAAGAATCTGATATTTTATATTTTAGGATTTGAAAAGAGGGTTTTAAAAGCTTCTGATGTTTCTAATGTAATTATGAAAGCGGTTTCATTTCAATTGGACGAAGTGGTAATCGCCCGACATTTTGAAACTAAAAAAATAGAAATCGGACAAATCAACAATTCCGTTTTAGAAGCCTTTGATAACGGTCCGCGAATTGACGTGAAGTTTTTCCCCTACGAAGCCGCTTATAAAAAGACCAAATTCATTAAGAAAGTGAGCATTCTAACCGACAGTAGAATTGACAACACCACCGTTAAAATCCATTTTTATAAGGCCGATGCCAATGGCTTTCCCGGTGAGGAATTACTAACTAGAGATTATATTGTAACTATTCAAAAGGGCGTGGTTCGAAATGGTTTTGACCTCACCGACTTGAATTTGAAAATGCCCAAAACCGGACTCTTCATTGGTTTTGAAAAGCTGTTAATTTCGAAAAACAAATTGGAAAAAACGATTGTCAATTCCAACACACAAAAAACAAGCATTCAAGTAATTTACTATCCATTGGTTTTGTATAATTATATAGAACGCGATTATTTATTTACTTTTTCGGGGGGCAAATGGAATCGACAAACGAGTGATAAAAACCAAGGATCTTTCGGTAAAATCAAGGTCTATGAGCCTGCAATAAATTTGGTTTTAACCAACTAAAATATAAAAACCTTACATTTGTGGGTTAATAAATAAAATCCAAATGAAAGAAATCAAGAATATTGTTAGATCAAGAGCGCAAGAATCATCTAGCGCGGTTGAGAAATTATATATTACTATGCGCCATTTGTTCAATAGAGGATTCTATAAACCAATGGGGGTTTCTGGAGAAACATTGCGCGAAGCATTATTGTCGTTACGTCCCGAAATATATGGCACAATTGCCGAAGATAAAGTAGAATTAAGCGGCCTTTTATATGTAATTGAAAGACTTCCAATAGGGATTGAAGAATGCCGTTTTATCAATTTAACTTCAGATGAAGGTTACTCAAAATCACATTTTCAAGCGATAATTCCACCAAAAAGAAGAAGAAATTGTTATCGAATTGATGACGAGCAAATGAACGTTGAAATCACCCGAGGTAGGTCCGACATTTATGATATTTTAACGCATTTGACTTTTATTTTCATAGAATCTCATAAAATTAAAAACCGTGTTTTACTCGATGAAAATGCTGAGGTTTCTAGAGATTGGCAAAAATTAGAACAAGCAGTTTTATCCAATAAAAAACTAACTTTAGCCGATAAAGAGAAAACAATTTCGCATACCGCAAATATCTTAGGACGAACATTTGTTGAGATTTTAGATATTTATGACGCTTTTGGCACCATAGAAAAACCAGATCGCTTTTTACACGTAATTTATTGGTTGGGAAAACTAGCCATTGAAGAAGTGGTTGAAAACAATAAAAGAACCATCACTTTTAGTCCTATTTTAAGAGAAAGATTGGGCCATCATATTCATGGGGAAATATGGGCAACCAACATAAAAGAGGTGCTTAAAGCAAATGATTTATTGGATCGTCCAATTCACATTATCAGCGCCAACATGCACTCGGTGATGAATTCAATATTTGCAACGACAGTATTAAAAACCAAATTCAAAGACAAATCGGATTTCTTTATTTTTGAAGAATTGAGTAAATCAGGCGCCGATGAGGTTCGAAATAAAGTGGAAGATTTTGCCAAATTAAATGGTATGATTTCTTTGCCCGATACCTCTGGAACCAACATTGATGTTCAGATTTTTGATACAGCCAAAATAGATTGGAAAAAAACGGCATTTCCAAACGCGAAAATGCACAATAAAAATCCAGTAATCATCGTTATGGACTACGCTTTTGGAGAGCAAGCCTACGAAACAATTGATGAATTATTAAAACCATTTCAAAAAGACATTTTTTTAAATGTAGAATCGGTTTCAATAATGGGAAAAGCAGGAATTCTTCAAGGCGGAAAAGGAGATATTATGATTCCCTCGGCACATATAAATGAAGGAACGGGAGACAACTATTTCTTTCATAATGAATTGACGGCCGAGATGCTGGAAGGAAACGATATAGCGGTATTTTCGGGACCAATGATCACAGTTTTGGGAACGTCATTGCAAAATAAAGATTTATTGAAGTTTTTCCACGAATCAACTTGGGGAGTTATTGGACTGGAAATGGAAGGGGCTTATTATCAAAAAGCAATTCAATCAGCCTCAAAAATCAGAAAGAGTATCCATCCTGATGTGAAAGTTAGATATGCTTATTATGCATCAGACAACCCACTGGAAACCGGAAGCACATTGGCTTCAGGCGGATTAGGAACAACGGGAGTAAAGCCAACGTATTTAATTACAATTAAAATATTAGAACAAATTTTTAACATAAAATAGTTTTTATTATGAGTCAAAACTCAACCAATTCAGACCATCAAGAAATTGATTTAACCATGATTTCAAATAAAATTAATGGTTTTTTCAGCGGAATAGGATCGTCAATTTATAGAAGTATTCAATTTTTTAAACGAAATTTATTCATTACCGGAATTCTATTTGTTTCAGGAGCTGGACTGGGAATTTATCTCGACTCTAATAACGAGACATACGACTCAAAAATTATTGTGAGACCTAATTTTGGTAGTACAGAATATTTATATAATAAAATAGATTTATTGTCTTCTAAAATAAAAAACCGAGACACTATTTTTTTGAAATCTATTGGGATTAAAGACCCCACTAGCATCAAGGTGATTGAAATTGAGCCGATTATTGATATTTATAGCCTAGTAAATTACAATGAAAAAAATGTTACCGTTACCACAAATACATTAAATTTTGAATTGTTAAAACTATTAGCAGAAGATAGTGATGTTAATAAGGTTATTAAAGATAAAGCAACTAGTAAAAATTATTATTGGCATACCATTCATATCGTTTCCAAAGGATTCGCAACAGATGAAAATGCCATTAAGCCTATTTTAGATTATTTAAACAATAACAGTTACTTCGATAGATTAAAAAAAGTTAACCTTCAGAACGTAAAAGAAAATATTAGAAAGAGCGAAGAAATGATCTCTCAAATTAATGCGGTGCTTGAAAAATTAGCGACAGCTACAGATCAAAAAGCCGACAAATTAGTTTTCTACAATGAGAATACCGATTTAAATGGAATTCTTAAAACTAAGCAGGAGCTGGTTTTAAAAATTGGATTACAAAAAGAGGATTTGGTAAATTATGAAAGCATAATTAAAAATAATAGCAGCATACTTAATGTGAAAAACACTGAAAGTGTTAACGGTAAATTAAAATTTGTATTGCCGTTATTGTTTATTTTTGGATTTGTATTTATCCGTTTATTTTCAAAATTTTATAAAAGACAAGCTTTAAAGAACAACAAAATATAACAGAATGAAAGGGATTATTTTAGCCGGAGGATCCGGAACCAGATTGCACCCGCTGACACTTGCAGTCAGTAAACAGTTAATGCCAATTTACGACAAACCGATGATTTATTATCCTTTGTCGTCTTTACTTTGGTCGGGGATTAGAGAAATATTAATTATTTCGACCCCGCATGATTTACCTTTATTCAGACAATTATTAGGAGACGGATCGCGATTAGGTTGCCGATTTGAGTATGCTGTTCAAGAGCATCCGAATGGGTTGGCAGAAGCGTTTATTATTGGAAAAGAATTTATTGGAAACGATAAAGTGGCCCTAGTTTTAGGAGACAATATTTTTTACGGAACCGGACTTTCTGATTTATTACAATCCAATAATAATCCAAATGGAGGGATTATTTATGCTTACCACGTAAACGACCCTGAAAGATACGGAGTAGTTGATTTTGATGCCGACGGAAACGTACTTTCTATAGAGGAAAAGCCAACCAATCCAAAGTCAAATTTTGCTGTTCCTGGAATATATTTTTATGATAATGACGTGGTAGAAATTGCTGCTAACATAAAACCGAGTCATCGCGGTGAAATTGAAATTACTGATGTAAATAAAGAATACCTTCGTAGAGGAAAATTAAAAGTGAGTATTTTGGACAGAGGAACCGCTTGGTTTGATACCGGAACATTTAACTCTTTAATGCAAGCCTCACAATTTGTTCAAGTTATAGAAGAAAGGCAAGGCCTTAAAATTGGCTCTATTGAGGAAGCGGCATTCAAAATGGGATTCATCAATGCAGAGCAATTAAAAGAATTAGCTCAGCCCTTACTAAAAAGCGGTTACGGGAAGCATTTATTAGAAATTATATAAATGAATTTTATACCTACAAAATTAAAAGGATGCTTTGTTATTGAGCCTAAAATATTCAATGACGAAAGAGGTTATTTTTTAGAGAGTTATAACGAAAAAACTTTTCAAAACGGAATCGGTCAGCCCGTAAAATTTGTTCAAGACAACCAATCGTACTCTTCAAAAGGAGTTTTACGTGGATTGCATTATCAAACCGGAGAACACGCTCAGGCCAAGTTGGTTAGAGTTTTACATGGCGAAGTTTTGGACGTTGTGGTGGATATCCGACCTGATTCCAAAACCTATGGCGAATCTTTTTCTGTAGTCCTTTCTGGCGAAAATCAAAAACAATTTTTTATTCCTAGAGGTTTTGCACACGGTTTTTTAGTGTTAAGTGAAACGGCAACTTTTTTTTACAAATGCGATAATTTTTATAATAAAGAAAGTGAAGGCGGAATCATTTATAACGATAAGTCTTTAAATATCGATTGGCAATTTTCAAATGACGAACTCCTCATTTCAGAAAAAGACGCGATATTACCCACTATTGAAAACGCCAAAAAAATATGGTAGTTTTAGTCACAGGCGCGAACGGACAATTAGGTCAGGCAATACAGCATATTGCAAATAACTACTTGAATTTGAATTTTGTGTTTTGTAACTCTACCGATTTAGATATTTCAAATAAGGAAAATTGCCAAGCTGTTTTCCACAAAATAAAACCTGATTTCTGTATTAATGCTGCAGCGTACACAGCTGTAGATAAAGCCGAATCGGAGCAAGATAAAGCCGAATTAATTAATGTTATCGGAGCTAAAAATCTTGCCGAAACCTGTAAAGAATTGGACGCCAAATTAATTCATATTTCAACTGATTTTGTTTTTGATGGATCAAATAACACCCCTTATACAGAAAACCAAATTCCAAATCCTAAGGGAGTTTACGGACAAACAAAATTAGACGGCGAAAAAGCAATTCAAAACGTATTTTCAAATTATTACATCATCAGAACCTCTTGGGTTTATTCTCAATTTGGGAATAATTTTATGAAAACCATGTTGCGATTGGCCTCTGAAAGAACTTCCTTAAGCGTGGTAAACGATCAAATTGGCACGCCTACTAACGCAGTTGATTTAGCAGAAGCGTTAGTTCAAATTATTTTAAACAATAACCAACAACCAACAGCCAACCAATTCGGAATCTACCATTTCAGTAATGAAGGGCAGTGTTCGTGGTATGATTTTGCCAAAAAAATATTTGAAATCAATAATGTAAATATTGATTTAATAGCGATTCCAACTTCTGAATTTCCAACTCCGGCTGAAAGACCAAAATACAGCGTTTTGGATAAAAGAAAGATAAAATCTACTTTTGGAATAACAATTAAAACCTGGGAGGAGAGTTTAAAATCAATAAAAATATGAAAATTGTAGTAACCGGAGGAGCAGGATTTGTAGGGTCTACACTTTGTTTGCAATTAAAAGACAAATACCCGTCTTACGACATCATAGCTTTTGACAACCTCAAAAGAAGAGGATCAGAATTAAATTTATCAGATTTTCAAAAAAAGGGAATTCCATTTTTCCATGGCGACATTCGAAACAATGAAGATCTTTCGGTGCTTGGAAACTTTGACGTTTTAATTGAAGCATCGGCAGAACCATCAGTCACTGCGGGATTGGATTCTGACCCGACTTATGTGATAAACAATAATCTTTACGGATCTATAAATTGCTTTAATGCTTGTTTGAAAAACAATGCAAAGTTAATTTTTCTTTCTACCAGCCGAGTTTATCCAATTGAAACTATCGAAAAAGCAAATTATATTGAAGAATTCACCCGATTTTCATTTGATGTAAACCAAACCCAAATAGGGATTTCTAATAAAGGGATTTCCGAAAAATTAAGCCTGGATGGCGCAAGATCTTTTTACGGAACAACCAAACTTTCTTCGGAAATGTTCATCGAAGAATACGCTGCTTTTTATGGGTTGAAAGCTGCAATTACACGATTTGGAGTTATTGCAGGACCTCGTCAAATGGGCAAAACCGACCAAGGAGTGGTCACGCTTTGGATGGCAAAACACTATTGGAATCAATCTTTAAAATACATTGGTTATGGCGGCACAGGAAAGCAAGTTCGCGACCTGCTTCATGTTGACGATGTGGTTAGTTTAATTGACTTACAAATTCATCAAATAGAGAAATTTCAAGGCAAGATTTACAATGTTGGCGGCGGAGCAGAGAACAGCGCTTCCTTATTTGAAATGACGTCTATTTGTGAAAAAATTACCGGAAATAAAATCCAAATTGCTTCAGAAGTGGAGACCAGAACTGCTGATTTAAGAATTTATATTACCGATAACAGCCTTATTGAAAAAGAAATTGGCTGGAAACCAACGAAAAGCGTAGAACAAATTTTCACCGATATTTACCATTGGATCAAAGAAAATGAAACCCAATTAGAATCAATTTTAAAATAAATATGAAACTAATAAATAGCATTTTAAAAGACAGAATAAATGTTTGGAGTTTTTTTATTGCTTTTATAGGGGCATTTATGCTCATTCCAAATTATTTTGAAGCCAATGTATTTCCTTTGACATTAGCGCACGACCTTTGGATGTCTTTGGATCCTTCTTGGGCAATTGCGATGAATTATGTTAAAATAAAAAATCTGACCTGGGGAACAGATGTTGCCTTTACCTACGGCCCATTAGCCCATTTCTGTACCAGAGTGGGTTGGGGAGAAACCCGGATTTCGTTTCTGCTTTTTGATTTTTTCATGTTTGTAAATTATTTTGCCGTTTTTTTCCTTTCGTTTAAAACTAGCAAAAACAAACTTTTCACTTTTCTTTTAATTGCGGCGGTTTGTGTTATTTTTCCTTCATGGATAGGTGCGGCAAACGCCTTAGTTTTGATGGCATTTTTGATATTCTGGATTCGAATGAGTTTAGAAACTCCAAAACCGATTTATTATATTTTTCAAATAGCCATAATTACACTTGTTTTTTTCATCAAGTTCAATACAGGACTCATCGCATTTCCATTATTTATTGCTGGAATAAGCTGCAATTTAATTACCAATAATGGTAATAAAAAGGGTTTATTAAGTTATTTAATTGCCCCTTTTATATTCATTACTGTTGCTTCTTATTTATTAAATGTTGCTTTAATTCCCTATATAAAATCAGGATTTGAATTTGTTTCAGGCTACAATGATGTAATGTTTTTAGACAATCAAATTAAATCCAGCCGGACCTTTGTAATAGTAATTTCATTACTATTTAGCGCGATATTACTTTCGAATATTTATTCAAAGAAAAAGAAAGACTGGATTAAGATGCTTACTCTATTGTTCTTATTTGGAACCGCGGTTTTTGTATTATACAAGCAAGCTTTCGTTAGAGCAGATTTAGGCCATGTTAATGATTTTTTTAAGTTTATTTTGCTTTTGTCACTCTGTAATTTAGACGTTCATCAAGGCCTTAAAAACCGATATTCAAAAGCAGGTTTTGTAATTGCCATTTTGCTTCCATTCTATTTTTTATTTGTTTCACAAGAAAATCAAGTAGAGATTATATCCAAGTTTCCAAAGGCGGATTATATTTCTAGATGCGAAGCTTTTACCTCAACTTCAGGAATGTTCCTTTTTGAAAATAATTGTAGATTTCCGAGTTCGGTACTAGCTAAAATTGGAAATAAAACGGTCGATGTATATCCGTGGAATATTCAGCTAATTATTGAAAATAAATTAAATTATTTGCCAAGACCTGTTTTACAATCTTATACTGTTTTCACGCCTTACTTAGCAAATTTAGATTTTGAGCATTACAATAATTTAAGTACAGCGCCTGAGTTTGTAGTTTATGATTTTATTACAATTGACGGAAGATACCCGCTTTTTGATGAGTCTAAAGTAAATTTATCGCTTATGAAAAACTATGAAGTAGCGGATTTATTTGATTTTGACGGAAGAAAAGTTCTTTTATTACAAAAGAAAAAAGACTTTAAACCTCTTTCTTTTGAAAAAATAAATGAATACGCAATGCTATTGAATTCTCCATTAGTGCCTAAAAAAGACATTTATTATGAAATAGGGATTTACAATTCGGTTGCTGGAAAAATCACTTCTCTTTTTAACCATGCGCCCGAAATTAGATTAGAAATAAAATTAAAGTCGGGTAGTTTGTTGGATTTTAGAACTTCAAAATTAATGCTAGAAACGGGGTTGTTTTCAGATAAATATTTTAATGAAACAAAAAGCTTTAAATCTAATTTTGATGAGATTAATGACAATCAAGAGATAAAATATTATAACTTTAAACCTTTAAATCCGTCTTTGTTTAAGGATAAGATTAGAATCACAGAATATAAAATTATACAATAATGACTATTTGCATCATCACAGGTTCATCGGGGTTAATAGGCAGTGAATCCGTTTCTTTTTTTGCACCCAAATTCGATAAAATTATTGGAATCGATAACAACATGCGCCAAGTTTTTTTTGGGGCAGACGCTTCAACAGAATGGAATACGAAAAAACTGATTGAATCCATTCCCAATTTTGAACACCACCCTGCTGATATTCGAAACATCGAAGAAGTAGAAAAAATATTCTCAAAATACGGTGCAGATATTAAACTGGTGATTCACACGGCGGCGCAACCAAGTCACGATTGGGCGGCGAACGAACCAATTACCGACTTTACCGTTAATGCTAATGGAACATTAAATTTGCTTGAAGCCACAAGATTACATTGCCCTAAAGCCACGTTTATTTTTACATCTACCAACAAAGTTTACGGTGATACCCCTAATTATTTGCCCTTGGTTGAAAAGGGGAAAAGATGGGAAATTGACGAAAACCATCCTTATTTTGAAAATGGCATCGATGAAAAAATGAGTATTGACCAAACGAAGCATTCCTTATTTGGCGCTTCAAAAGTAGCGGCCGATGTTTTAGTTCAGGAATATGGAAAGTACTTTGGAATGAATACTGGAATTTTCCGTGGGGGCTGTTTAACCGGGCCAAACCACTCAGGAACTAAGCTACACGGGTTTTTGTCTTATTTAATGAAATGCGCTATTACGGGCGATAAATATACCGTTTTTGGCTACCAAGGAAAACAAGTTAGAGACAATATTCACAGTTGGGATTTAGTAAATATGTTTTGGCATTTTTATCAAAATCCGCGTCAAGGAGAAGTTTACAACGCCGGTGGCGGAAGACATTCTAATTGTTCAATGGCCGAAGCTATCGAAATGTGTGAGGCCATTACTGGGAAACCGATGAATTATGAGTATTCTGAAGCCAACCGAATTGGAGATCACATTTGGTGGATTAGCGATGTGTCCAAATTTAAATCGCATTATCCAGAATGGAATTGGAAGTACAATATCAATGATATTTTGACTCAAATCTATGAGAATACTATAACCAGACAAGGATAAATGAAGTTAAGAACTAAAATAATTCAAAGTCTGATTCATATAAACGAAGCGATTTTCTTTTATCCGAAACTTAAAAAGTTTTATAAAAATAATTTGAAAAATGCCTCCATTTCTATTCTTGATGTAGGCGCCAATAAAGGACAATCGATCGATTTTTTTCTTGGAATAAATTCAAATGCAAAGATTACGGCATTTGAACCTAACAAAAAGTTATTTCATTTTTTAGAGGAAAAATACCAGAGCAATGCCAATATTAATTTGAACAATTTAGGCGTAAGTAATACCAATGGAGAATTAGAGTTTAACGAAAATATTTTGGACGAAACGTCAACATTTGAATCCTTAAATTTAGAGTCAAAGTATCTTGAAAAAAAGGCAAAAGTACTTGGCGTTACTAAAGAATCCATAATTGTAGATAAATATAAAGTAGCGGTAATTACATTAGCTGAATTTTTAAAATCCAATGAAAACAGTTCTTTTGATGTGCTAAAGATTGATGTAGAAGGGCATGAATTACAAGTTTTAGAAGGGTTATTTTCAGATGGCAATCAATTTAAAATTCGATTAATTCAATTGGAAAGCCACAACGACGATATGTATTTAAGCAATAGTAAGCACGGAGACATCGATCAATTAATGAACAAAAACGGGTATTTTGAAATTGCTAAAATCAAACATGGATTTGGTGATTTTGCAGAAATAATTTACGAGAATAAAAACAAATGAAGTTAAGCATTGTAATTCCGGCGTATAACGAAGAAGAATCTATTGCAGCAACCATAGATCAAATCGAGGAAGCTTTTTCAAAGGGGGTAATCGACCACGAAATAGTTGTTGTAAATGACAATTCTAAAGACAACACGGCTCAAGTTTTGGAAGAATTATCCAATAAATATCCCGCAGTTAACTACGTAACTAATTTAGGCCCAAATGGCTTTGGATATGCAGTTCGATATGGCTTAGAAAGATATTCTGGAGATTGTGTAGCGGTTATGATGGCTGATTTATCTGATTCTCCATATGATTTGATTCGTTATTACAACACGATGGTTGAGGGGAATTACGATTGTGTTTTTGGAAGTCGTTTTATGAAAGGCGGAAAAGTGATAGACTATCCCTTGGTGAAAAAAGTGATTAATAGAATTGCCAATTTGATTATTAGAGTGGTCATGCGAATTAAATACAACGACACCACCAATGCTTTTAAATTATACAAGAGAGAAGTGATAGAAGGGATTAAGCCTATTTTATCCCCTCACTTTAATTTAACTATCGAATTGCCTTTAAAAGCAATAATTAGAGGCTATTCTTATGCGGTAGTTCCTAATTCGTGGACCAATAGAAAATACGGAGTTTCTAAATTAAAAATAAAAGAAATGGGCAGTCGTTATTTCTTTATTTTGGTTTATTGCTTTGTAGAAAAGTATTTTTCAAGGGGCGATTTCACGAAGAAATAAAAAGATATTAATTTAACCTCAACTAAAAATAATATTTATTTTTGTAAAAAAACGATGAAAATGAAAACAAAATTTATAATTGCTGTACTAGTTTTGTTAGGGATTTTTACCGGTTGCAAAAACGAAAAATCGCTAGATTCTTTAGAAGTTGTAAAGTCGGAAGTTGCCGTTGACGACAGCTTTAAAGTTACCTTAGGGGTAATTGTAAAAAAAGACGACAATTTGAGTTTGTTTTATACAGAAGATGGGTCTATTGATTTTAAAGGCGAGCCAATTTGGCAAGGCGTTAAAGGGAACGATGGGGTTCAAGAAGTTGTTTACACGCTGCCGGAAGGGGTTTTTCCAACCCAATTAAGATTGGATTTTGGGATGAATAAAGACCAAGAAGAGATGGTTTTAAAAAGCGTTTTATTAGAATATAAAGGAAATAAAAAAGAATTTATTGGTGCCAACCTGGCTAACTTCTTTAGAGCAGATGAAAATAAATGTACTTTTAATCCAAGCACAGGAGTTATTAAGGCGGTAGTTAAAGACGGGGTAAGGCAATATCCTTCATTATATCCACACGAAGCAAGTTTGTTACCAGAGATAAATAAATTAGCTAAATAATGATTTTTAGTTTTTTAAAACCAAAACAGTAGCTTTTACACCTGTTTATTGCCACACATTAAATTTTTATATGGGAAAAGACCAAAAACAAGAATGGATAGATTATTCGAAATCAATTAGCGTAAGCCATATTAAAAACTCGTACAATCATCCCACTAGTTTCCAATCAGAGTTTAATGTTGTATTAAATGAAATCATTGAGAAAAACTCTCTTTCGTCTGCTATAGAAATAGGTTGCGAAGCTGGAATAAGTTTAATGCTACTGAATTCAGTATTAGCAAAATCCACTTTTTTAGATTACGATCATACCATACTGGAGAAGGTAACTGTAGCGGCTTCAGAATTAAATTTGAAAGGAACCAATTGTATCTGTGAAGATATGTTTTCAATGAATTCCATAGCAGACGAAAGCTATGATTTAGCCTATAATTCCGGAGTAATTGAGCATTATACTAAAGAAGTGAGAACCAAAGCCATACAATCCTATTCTAGAATTACCAAAAAAGGAGGTTATGTAATAGTAGCTTTTCCAAACCACCATACTTTACCTTATCGACTTTCTTATTTAATTGGAAGTTCCTTGGGTAAAAAAATCTGGCCATGGCCTAAAGAATATAAATTTTATTCTTTAAAAGACGAGATGGAATCAGCTGGATTGGTTTATTTAACCCGCACCACGATGGACCGAAGCACTCTTTTTAAACAATGGATTACAAAATATAAAGTTACAAGAACCTTTTTCTTATTTCTAGATCAATTTCTTCATTTTGAAGGCTATCTTACGGTTTGCATCGCTCAAAAACCTCTATAAAATGAAAATTCTAGCATCAGTTGTTTATAGAAACTTCACGTACTTGTTTATCAATCAATTCTTCAATTTAATAGTTCCGCTTTTAGTATTTCCATTTTTACTTAAAACCCTAGGACTAGAGTTGTTTGGATTATATAGCTTTGCTTATTCAGCAACGCTATTCTGCTTTATGTTTTGTGATTATGGATTTAATTTTTCTGGATCTAAATACATCGCAATCAATAAATTAGATATTCAAAAACGAGATACTGCCTTTTCTACCATTGTCACTTTGAAGGGCTTAATTGCCATTGTAATTTCAATTTTATGGATCGCCTTTGTGTTTTATTATCCAATATTTAAAAATAATATCAATTTTGGACTTCTTTTTTTAGGAATGATTTTGGGTAACGCAATTAATTTACAATGGTTTTTTCAAGGAATTGAAAAATTAGGGTGGTATTCAACAATCAATTCAGTAATTAAATTAGCCTCAAACATTGTGATTCTAGTTATGGTTAATTCGGCAGCCGACATCAATTTAATTCCATTAATCTATTCCATTGCTTTTATTTTAACGGGCTTAATTACCTACGTAATTGCTATTTATTCGGAGAAAATAAGTTTTATCTCTTCATCAATAAACACCTTCAAGCAATTTCTAAAAGAAGGATTCGATTATTTTATAACCATCAGCACTACCTCATTAGTTTTTAATGGAACAATTATCATCTTAAGTTTCTTTGAAAAAAGCATTTTAATTATTGGGGCTTTTGCTGCGCTGGATAGAATAATAAAAATTTTAGTTTCCATTTATGTTCCCTATTCAACGGCGATGTATCCTAGAAACATGGCAAATTTTCAAATCGGATATGCCGAAGGTCGAAAATCAGTAATCAAATATGGAACTTTTGCCCTTATTTTTTCATTAGTAAGCGTGTTAATTATCTTTTTGTTTTCGGATGAAATAGTAAGTTTTTTATATCCAAAGTTGGTTATCTATTCTAATTGGCTTAAATTGTTTTCTTTTTGGTTCTTTTTTATTGTTTTTAATAATTTGTTAGGGTATCATTTTTTAAACGGATTAAATAAATCAGATGTTTTTAGAAATATTAATATCGTTTATACCCTAATTACAGTTACTTTAATGGTTGTGGGATGTTATTTATTTTCATTCAAAGGCTGTATCGTTTCGGTTCTCTTTGGGGAAGTGCTATTAGCAATTATGTTATTGACAAAAACCAGACAAATTCTATCCACCATAAAAACCAATTAGTAGATTATGGTTATTTCTTATAATAAAAATTTACCGTACCAAATTCTGTTTGGATTGTGTTGCGCAGTTCCTTTTTTAAGCAATTACGAGCTGACTTTTGCCTTATGGGTATTCACCATTTTTATTACTTTTCGCACGTCCTATTCTTCAAAATTTTTAACCTATGCTCTTTGTTTTGTGCTGGTTTTTTTAATTGCATTTCTTTCCACCGATTTTTCAAATTCCAAACCCTATTTTATAATTAGAGACATTACCTACCTTTTAAAACCCTTTTTAGGACTGCTTTTAGGGTATCAAATAGTTAGATTTCTTAAGAAAAACGTACTTCAAACGGTGGTTTATTCTGGCCTTGGGGTTTCGATAATTCATGTTTTGGTTATTTTAAAAACCTATATTATTTACCGTCATATTTCAGTAGCGTTACTCAGAGATTTTTGTGGTTTCTTCAGTGATTTTGAAGTTTTCGCCTTAATTTTTGTGATTTTTCATAAAGAATTCCAAATAAACTTTAGTAAAAAAACCTATTATATACTTATAGCTATTATTGGGTTTTCCATCTTTATGTATTTGTCGCGAACTAATTTTATTCAATTTGTAGTATTGTATTTGGGCGTGAAGGGTTATTTTGTTCTTAACAGAAGAGCATTAATCGCAGTAACATCAGTAGTAGCGGTTTCGGTAGTTTTATATTCGGTAGTTTTAATAATCAACCCAAAAAGAACAGGTTCTAGCGTTGAAGAATTTTTATACAAAATAAAAGTAGCACCAACCGAGCCTTTCAAAACGAAAGTTAATGTTGCCGATTATAAAGATTTTAACGTCAATTATCGCTCAGTTGAAATACTTTACACTTTAAAACAAGTTCGATTAAGAGGTCCGCAGGCAATGATTTTCGGAAGCGGACTAGGGTCTCAGGTCGATTTAAAACAAATTGTCCATCTAGGCGATATGGATTTAAGATACATTTCGGTTCTTCATAATGGGTTCATGACTACCTATTTAAAATCGGGAATTATCGGGGTGATCATTCTTATATTTTCCATTATTTTACTTTTTAACCAAAGGAAATCAGCGCTTCCACTCAACCATCAAATTAACTATCTCTTGGTAGGCACAAGTGTTTTTTTAATCGTTTCTAATTGGGTTTTAATGGGATATTATTTTACTCAAGATTCTAAATCCATAATTGTAGGATTGCTTTTTGCCCTCAAAGAAATAAATGAAAAAGAGCAAAAGGAAGCGGCCAATTAATTTTAGAACGATGCAAACTAGTTTAAAAAACTATATTTGCATCACTTATTCCATTATATATGAAAGTGCTTTTTCAAACAAGAACCAATTTATTCGATGCTCCTGGGGGAGATATGATACAATTGCTAAAAACGAAAGAACACCTTGAAAAAATCGGAGTTGAGGTTGATGTTTCCTTAGAATTTGAACCCGATTTATCAAAATACGACTTGGTTCATTTATTCAATTTGATGGAACCGCAGGACATCTATTTACAAATGTTAAATGCCAAAAAGCAAAATAAGAAAATAGCATTATCTACCATTTACGGACTTTATACAGAATTTGAAAGAAAAGCCCGAGGCGGATTATTCCAACAACTTGCCAATGTAATTTCGCCCTACCAAATTGCCTATATTAAAACAGTAATTAAACAATATTATGAAAACCGTTTTCACAAAGGGGTTTTCAAAATGCTGTATAAAGGGTATTATGGATTAATGAAAGAAATAGTAGACAATACAACTATTTTTTTACCGAATTCTGTTTCAGAAATGAACAGAGTAGCCGATGAATTTAAACTAAAGAATTATCACTTTGCAGATATTCCCAACGCAATAGACAAAACTATTTTTTCTGATGATGAAAACGGTAAAGCCAACCCCTTTTCAAAATATCAAGATTGCATTCTTTGTGCTGCTCGAATAGAAGGAAGGAAAGAAACGTTAAACTTAGTTCGAGCGGTAAAAGGCACCAAATACAAACTAGTTTTAGTTGGAAAAGAATCTAAAAACCAAAAAAAATATGTCGCTAAAGTACATCAGGAAGCCGGCGACAATGTATTTTTTTTAGGAGCAATACCTCACGACGATTTAAAAGAATTATATAAAGTGGCCAAAGTACACGCTTTGGTGAGTTGGATGGAAACACCTGGACTTTCCTCTCTTGAAGCCGCTGCTATGGGCCGTAATATTGTGGTTACCAAAAAAGGCGACACCTATGATTATTTTGAAGATTATGCCTTTTATTGCGATCCTGACGACGTTAATTCAATAAAAAAAGCTATCGATAATGCTTTTTCCTCTAAGGTAAATCCGAAATTAAAACAAAAGATTTTAGAAAATTATACATGGGAAAAAACGGCTGAAGCAACCTACAAAGCCTATCAAAAAATAGTAAACATAACCATTAATTAATCTTCCGAAAAGCAACTAAATTCCTTTATTTTCTTATTTTAGCCATCTGATTGAAAATAAATAATGAAAATAGCCATTTTAGGAACGCGTGGAATCCCAAACCATTACTCGGGATTTGAGCAATTTGCTGAATTTTTTTCAGTATTTCTTGTAGAGAAAGGCCACGATGTATACGTTTATAATTCCCACGACCATCTATATCAAGAAAAAACATTTCATGGCGTTAACATTATTCATCAATACGATCCGGAATATAAATTAGGCACTTTTGGTCAGTTTATTTATGATTATAATTGTATAATGGATTCTCGGAAACGAGATTTCGATATCATTTTACAATTAGGCTATACCAGTAATTCCATTTGGCATTTCTTACTCCCTAAAAAACCAATTATAATTACCAATATGGACGGGTTGGAGTGGAAGCGCTCTAAATATTCCAAACCGGTTCAACAATTTTTAAAATTTGCCGAAAGATTAGCTATAAATAGCAGTGATTATCTGATCTCTGATTCCTTGGGGATTCAAAAATATATCAATGGCAAATACCAAGTTTCTTCTACTTATATTGCCTATGGCGCAAAGGTATTTACTTCGCCAAACGAAGAAGCCTTGAAAGATTATAAAGTAGACAAACACAATTACCATATGATTATGGCTCGTTTTGAACCAGAAAATAATATTGAAACTATTCTTGACGGAATTGTATTGGCGGGCTATGAAACGACCGTTTTAGTTCTCGGAAATCATAAAACCAAATACGGAGATTATTTAAAAAACAAATTCAAATCGTACAATCAAATTCGATTTATAGGTGCTGAATTTGATATCAATAAACTAAATAATTTAAGATATTTCTCTAATTTTTACTTCCACGGACATTCTGTAGGAGGAACTAATCCCTCTTTACTTGAAGCCATGGCGTCGAACGCTTTTATTATTGCTCACGACAACCATTTTAATAAAGCCATTCTAAAAGAAAACGGCTATTATTTTTCAAATTCCGAAGAGGTTAAAAATATTTTAGATACAATCAAAAAAAATGATAACTTGCAATTAGTTCAAAACAACTTTGACGCGATTGAAAATGAATTTAATTGGGATAAAATAAATGGAGAATATCTTCAACTTTTCGAAGAATGTATTTCAAAATCTAAAGCAGG
>CALPNL020000014.1 GCA_943324925.2 Chitinophaga pinensis
GAAAATCAATACAATAATTGTAGTAAATTTACGATTCAAATTTAACGAAAAATGAATAAGCAAGAACGAATAACATTTGTTATTAATACGTTAAAAGAAAAATACCCGAGTATTCCTATTCCATTGGACCACAAAGATCCGTATACTTTACTAATTGCGGTGTTACTTTCGGCGCAATGTACAGATGTTAGAGTGAATAAAATTACCCCTTTGTTGTTTGCAAAAGCAGACAATCCTTATGATATGGTGAAAATGACTGTGGAAGAAATTAAAGAAATTATTCGTCCTTGCGGATTATCACCTATGAAATCAAAAGGAATTCATGGTTTGTCTCATATATTAATAGAAAAATACGATGGCCAAGTTCCAAAGGATTTTAAAGCATTAGAAGAACTTCCGGCTGTAGGACATAAAACAGCGAGTGTAGTGATGTCGCAAGCGTTTGGAGTGCCGGCGTTCCCAGTTGATACCCACATTCATAGGTTAATGTACCGATGGAATTTAACGAATGGAAAAAATGTAGTCCAAACGGAGAAAGATGCAAAACGAATTTTTCCAGAAGAACTCTGGAACGATTTACACTTGCAAATTATTTGGTATGGACGTGAATATTCACCCGCTCGTGGATGGGATTTGGAAACCGACATCATAACAAAAACAATTGGTCGAAAAACCATTATTGATGAATTCTACAAAAAAAATCCCGGTAAAAAACCAGGATTTTAATTAGTTAGCTAGAATTTCAAAAGATTTAGTACCGATTTTAACAACATTCAAAGCTTTTGAATAGTTTAATAAGAATTGAATTGTTTCTTTTTTTGGTAATTTTTTTGAAATTTCTAAAGCTTCTTTAGAGTAAATTTTCGCCATAATTTTTAAGAATTAATTTCTATTTTATTATAACGATATATCTATTCAATTAGTATTAATTTGTTAATATAATTTGATGTTTGTCAATAACTTTTCTTAAATTCATGATAGCATAACGCATTCTGCCTAATGCAGTATTAATGCTTACCCCAGTTAATTCAGAGATTTCTTTAAAACTAAGGTCTTGATACATTCTCATTACCAATACTTCTTTTTGATCTTCCGGAAGCTCTTCGATTAACTTTCTTAAATCAGATTCTACTTGCGAAGTGATCAATTGAGATTCGATATTGGGAACATTATCTGACATAATAGAAAAAATTGAAAAGTCCTCTGTTTCTCTAAACATTGGCATTTTTTTATTTTTTCTGTAATAATCAATAATTAAATTGTGAGAAATTCGCATTACCCATGGTAAAAATTTACCTTCTTCATTATAAGAATTAGATTTAAGGGTTTTAATTACTTTAATAAAAGTATCTTGAAAGATATCGTCTGCTATATCTCTATCTGATAATTTAGAATAGATAAAACCGTAAATCTTTGATTGGTGTCTGTTGATTAATATAGATAAGGAGTTTTCATCACCTGCTATATAATTTTTAACCAATAACGCGTCTGAGGTTTGTACATTAGCCATAAAAATACTTTTTAGTTGTTAAAATAAAATTGGAGAATTATCTCTAAAAAGTAGTTTTTTGTATAGGCAAATGTTAAATTAGAATTAATATTAAGACAAATATACCATAAAATAAATTTATAAAACAAATTTATTTTTAAATTTTAACATTTATAATGCAATAAAATATAAAAAAGTATAACAAATGTTTAATAAATCAAGGGAGAAGTTAAATAATAATCAGCTATTGATAGACTTTTATATAATCTATGTTAAATTGCTGAGGAAAAACGGATTTATCAACATCAGGACCGCCAAAATTGCCGCCCACAGCTAGATTAACAATTAGGTAAAATGGCTGATTAAAAGGCCATGTATCTTCGTTTTTTATGCTAGGTTGAAAAGTATAAACCAATTTAGAATCTACGAAAAACTCAATTTTATCTTTTGTCCAATCCATAGCATAAATATGATACCCTTCTTCGATAGTATCAAATTTCGTTTTCTTGGTATTGATGGTTTCCCCATGGCTATCTTGGGTGTGCAATGAAGTAAAAATCATTTGTGGCTCGCGACCAATGTATTCTAGTATATCAATTTCACCACATTTTGGCCATCCGATAGTAGAAATATTAGATCCCAACATCCAGAAAGCAGGCCATAAACCATGACCAACAGGTAATTTGGCTCTCGCTTCAAAACGACCATAAAGAAATTGCTTTTTCCCTTTAGTTGTTATCTTAGTAGAGGTAAAGACCTCATTTTCAAGTTTAGCATGAATAATTAAGTTTCCATCAATCAAAGTGTGATTACTGTCGGTATAAATTTGACGTTCATTATTTCCCCACCCACATAAATCAGGACATCCGTTACCAATATCAAAATTCCAAGAATCCAAATTTAGAGTTTTAGAATCAAAATTTTCTTCCCAAACCAATTTTCGTTTTTGGTTTTGAGCATAATTAAGATTACTAATCAGAACAAGTAAAATAAGAAACTTTTTCATCCAGCGCATTAATTTAAAAATTGAAAACTACCTTCTAGAATAGTCACTGAGCTTCCGCCAATAAAAACTTTAAAATCACCTGGTTCCGTTTCCCATTTTGAATTTGCAGTATAAAACTCTAGTGTTTTTTCATTAATAATGAAAAATACTTCTTTAGATTCGTTAGGTTGTAATTCTACCATTTCAAAACCTTTTAGCTCTTTTACAGGTCTTGTGGAACTAGCTACTAAATCACGAATATACAATTGAGCTACTTCTTTTCCTGGAACTTTGCCAATATTTCTAAGGGTGAAACTAACTTTAATGTCACCATTTTTTGAAAATGAATCCGCACTTAACTTCAAGTTTGAATATTCAAATTTAGAATAACTCAAACCATAACCAAATGGATATAAAGGCGTATTTTTTTCATCAGAATAATGCGACCAAAATACACTCTCAGGCTCGCTCATTGTTGGCCTACCTGTATTTTTGTAATTGTAATATATTGGTAATTGTCCAACATTTCTTGGGAAAGTCATTGGTAATTTACCACTCGGATTATAATCACCGTAAAGTACTTGTGCAATTGCATTTCCACTTTGAGTTCCTAAATGCCATGCCTCAACAATAGCTGGAATATTTGCAGCAGCCCAAGGAATTGTTAAAGGTCTTCCATTGTTTAATACTAAAACAATCTTCGGATTTACTTTGTAAATTTCTTCCAATAATTCTTGTTGAACACCAGGCAATCCAAGGTCGGTTCTACTTCTACCCTCTCCTGTTTGTAATCCGTGTTCCCCTAAAACCATAACTACCACATCCACTTTTTTAGCTAAAGATATTGCTTCCGCAAATGCTGATTTGTCTGATGTATTAATTTTAGTTTCCCAAACAAATTGTGTTCTTCCAATAGTGACATCGGCACCTTTAGCATAGGTAAGTTGGTTGTCTTTGTATTTTTGTAACCCTTCTAAAACAGAAACTGCAGAATTATCATCGGCAGCTATTCTCCAACTTCCTAAAGGACTCGTTTTATCATTTGCAAGCGCGCCAATTAATCCAATTTTTAAACCTGATTTTTTAAGTGGTAATAGTTCATTTTCATTTTTTAAAAGCACAATCGACTTTTTAGCAATATCTAAAACTCCCTCTTGAAAAGTTTGTTTCCCAACTGTTTGTTTTTCGTTATTTTCGTCACAATATTTATATGGATTGTCAAATAACCCTAATTCAAATTTTACTTTTAAAATACGCCCAGCGGCATCGTTAACAAGGCTTTCACTAACTTTACCTTCACGAACAAGATTGACCAAATTTTCGACATAGGCATTGGATTCCATATCCATATCAGAACCTGCATTAACTGCAATTTCTGAAGCCTGTTTGTTATCTTTTGCATAACCGTGATTCATCATTTCTCCTATTGAACCCCAATCAGAAACTACAAAACCATTAAAATTCCATTCCCCTTTAAGGATTTTTCTTTGCAAATAGGAACTTCCAGTTGAAGGAATACCTCCAATTTCATTGAAAGAATTCATAAAAGTTCTCACACCAGCATCAGAAGCTGCTTTAAATGGAGGCAAAATAATATTATGCAAAGTAGATTCACTTATATCAACGGTATTATAATCGCGACCAGATTCTGCGAAAGCATAACCAGCAAAATGTTTTGCACAAGCCAAAATTGACTTATTAGATTTAAAATTATCACCTTGAAAACCTTGAACTCTAGCAATTGCAATTTGGCTACCCAAATAAGGGTCTTCTCCAGCACCCTCCATTACTCGACCCCAACGAGCATCACGAGCGACATCAACCATTGGTGCAAAAGTCCAATTGATACCCTCTGAAGAAGCTTCTTCTGCAGCCATTGAGGCTGAATTTTTTATTGCTTGTAAATCCCAACTAGCAGCCTCAGCTAATGGTATTGGACTTATTGTTTTATATCCATGTATTACATCAAATCCAAAAAGCAAAGGAATACCTAGACGAGTTTGTTCTACAGCAATTTTTTGAATGGCACGAACCTCCTTAACACCTTTAACGTTAAGCATAGCACCAACGAGTCCGTTTTTTAAATCGGCATATTTTTTTGCTGCTTGACCGTCTTTTGGTGTTGGTCCAGTTATATCCCAAAAACCATTGTATTGATTCATTTGTCCAACTTTTTCTTCTAAAGTCATCAATTTTAAAATAGAATCAACTTTTACATCAATTGCATCTATTTTATAATTAGAATCGACTAGCGCTTTAGGAGCAGAGCAACTTAAAATGAATGAGGTAATTAATACAATTAAAGATTTTAATAGATTTTTCATCAAATGATAATTCAATAATTCATAAAAACAACAAGTAGTCGAAACTACTTGTTGTTATCAATAGCATACTTTTTATTGGTAAACTCTTACGTAATCAACCGACATTGAAGATTGTGTGAATGTTGGATCAACAGTTCCTCCAAAAGTACCACCCATAGCCACATTCATAATTAAGAAAAAGTCACTATTAAAAGGAAGTGAATTAGAATTAATTACGGAATGAAACAATACATTATCTACATAAAAACGGATAGATTGTGGACTCCAAATAGCTTTATAAATATGATAGGTACTTGAAACATTTGTTGATGTAATTCGAGACGTAATTCCACCTCCGCCTGAGTGACCAGTGTAGTGAACAGTTCCGTGAATTACATTAGGTTGAAAACCTTTATGCTCCATTATGTCAATTTCGCCACAAGCTGGCCAAGTGTTGGTAGCATAATTTTGTCCTAACATCCATAAAGCTGGCCAAGTTCCAGCTCCGGCTGGCAATTTTGCTCTGAATTCAATTTTACCATATTTAAATTCGAATTTATTTTCTGATTTCAACCTAGCAGAAGTATAAGAATTTCCAGTTTTTACAGCTGTAATTACTAAATTACCACCCTGTACCACAACATTAGTAGGGCTGTTAGTGTAACTTTGAAGTTCGCCATTACCCCAACCGCCAGCACCTAAATCATAACCCCATTTATTTTGGTCAGGAGCTCCGTCTGTAGCGAATTCATCTGAAAACACTAAATTAGTATAATCTGTAGCGTCTTGAGTAGGTTGAACAGTAGTAAAAGTATGGTACCATGCTAAAGCTGGATTTCCACCCATTACTGCACGAACTACCATTCTAGTTTCAGAAATTGATAAAATTTCATACGAACTTTGACCAATATAATAACCCATGAAACCACCGTCAGAGAAATTCATCATGGTACCTCGAGTACGGGTTGCTGCACTAGGACTTGCCATAACAACTGATTCAGATGGTCCTAAGTTTACATTTTTCAAACCTCCCGCATTGTAGTTGTAACAAAAATCGTAACCAGCAGTACCACCAACTACACTTTGAAAATCTTTATTGAAAAAGGTCTGACCTTGATTGTTTAATTGGAATTTTAATTGATTACCCACTTTTGAAAAAATCAATTCATTCCCGTAAAGGCAGGCACTATCTGGTGAAGCAGCTTTTTCCCAAGGTGCTGCTTGATACCAAAGTGGAAAATAATTTTGTGTATCGTCAGAACTATTTGGTCCTACCCCAAGGTGTCCAGGTTCAGAAGCTGACCAATACCAAGTTTTTTGACTTCCACCAGTTAAAAATTGAACTGCTTCAGGATCTTCAAAATTACTTAATATAGTTACATCAATAGTTGTAGTTGCAGCTACGCCACCTTTACCAGTTGCAATTACAGTAACTGTAAAAGTATTTAAACCCGTTTGATTGTATCTTTTTTCAAATATACCTGAAGGGGCATTAGTGGTAGTACCATCACCAAAAATATATCGATAGGAAATTGCATTATCTGCTTTGGCTGTAAATAATATCTTTCCACTTCCGTCACCATTTGGAGCAGTTGTAGCATTCTGACCTATAATTTGAGCAGTAACTACAAAATTTGAAGGGGTATCAATCTCGCCAAAAGTTTTTATATCTTCTTGACAACTTGCCATAAAGAATAATGTAATTAAGGATAGAATATTTAATAATTTTTTCATTTTGTTATTGTTTAGTTTATGAAAATTGATCATAATTAGTTAGTCAAAATTACAGAGTCAAAATAGAAAGTATAATTTGCAGAGGCATCTCCTACAGTTCCTAAATCAAATATGAATACTAATTTCTGATAGGAATTTGTTGTAGAAATAGCGGTATAGTCGAAAGTTAATTCTTGCCAAGCGTTTGCTGTAGTTATTGTTACCTCTTTTTCAAATGAGATTCCACCGTTGGTTAAGTTTTCTACTTTTAATAATAATTTTGCACCGGCACGTGGTGAATATACTTTCACTTTAAATTTCTTATTTACTGAAAAATCAATTGGTGAAGAAAGAGATAATAAACTTCCACCCCAAACTTGCCCAGGTCCTTTAATCATTTTTGCTACGAATGCTGAAGTATTTATTCCTGTTGGAAATGGATTAGCAACTCTAGTTGAGTTACCGCCATCAAAATTCAAGAAAGTATAAGGTACTGAAGTAGATTCAAAATCAACAGGTAATTGTAATAGTACCGATCTTGTTACGGTTACCATTCTTGTAAAAGGAACTGCCGATTGTGCACTTCCACTCACTGCGAATACTCTAACTTGGTAAGTTCCAGGATTGGTATATACATGTGTTTTTGTTTCTCCTTCTAAAAATGTTTCAGGCACCTCGTTAGGATTTTCACCATAAAAAATTCTAAAGTTGGTTTGAAAATCAGCGGTTGCAGTAACGTTGATTTCCATGGTATTTAATGTTGAAACCGTAAGATTAACCGCTAAGTTTGTTGGTGGGAAGAACGAAATAGCCAACGGAAACGTTTTTTCTGTTCTTTTACCATTCAATGTAATTCCCACCACTCTAAGGGTATAATTACCTTCATTGTAGCGATGGGTGGTTGGAACACCAGCACCTAGCAAAACAGGTTGAGCCGTAGTATCACCATAATAAACTTCAAATTGTGAAATACCTTCTCCAATTGGAATAATAGTAACGGTTCCAGTATTATCGGGAGAAATAGAAATTTTTGCAGAAATATTGGTAGGTGCAGCAATAGCATCTAAATTAATTTCTTCAGTGTCTTTTGAGCAACCTGTTAACAGGGTCAAAACAAATAGGCTAATCAGTAATTTAATATTTTTCATAGTTCTAATTTTTTAGTATCCAGGGTTTTGTTGCCAGTTTCCATTTGAAAATTGAATCTCTTCAAAAGGAATTGGGAATAACTCGTTTTTATTTGCTGCAAAGCCAGTAATTCTTCCTACCGCTTTACCAGTCCGAACAAGATCAAAGAAACGGTGACCTTCACCTAATAACTCTAATCTTCTTTCGGTCCAGATAGCATCAGTTAAGGACTGACCTGTAAGGGTAATTCTGTGGTTGGTATCACCAAATGCTCTATCTCTAACCGCATTTATGTATTGTTGTCCTTTAGAATTATTTCCAGAACGGCTATAAGCTTCAGCTGCCATTAATAATACATCCGCATATCGAATTGAACGATAATTATTTGGGTTAGTTAAGTTTTGGTCACCTACATTAGCATCCCCTTGACGAGCAATGTATTTTCTGTTAAAAAAACCGGTGTGTTTGTAACCCATTCCGTAAGAAACACCTGTATTTAATGTGGCCCAAGAAGCGATATTTAATATAGCAACATCTCTTCTATTATCACCAGTTTCGAAAGCATTGTAAGCTTCTTGAGTTGGAACATTAAAACTATATCCTGAATCAAATAGCGGTCCTACATAATTTCTAATCCCATTAAAACCTACAGCTACATTCCCTTCACTACATTGGAGACATCCAAAACTAGCACCTTCAGCATCAGTATATTGTACTTCAAATACTGATTCGGCATTGTTTTCTCCAGAATTTTCAAAAATGGAATTGTAGTTGTTTACTAATGAATAGCTATTAGAAGTAATTAAGCTTTCTAATACGGCAGCGCTTTCTACAAATTTATTTTGGTACAAATAAACTTTTCCTAATAATGCTTGTGCAGCACCTTTTGTAGCTCTTCCTTTTTGAGAAGCTATTGGATTTAAGTTATTAATTGCAAATTGTAAATCGGCTTCAATTGATGCGTAAACATCAGCTGTTGAAGATCTTGGAATTGATTTTTCATCATTCACAGTAAATCTTTTATCTCCTTTCAAAGGAATTCCACCGAAGAATTTAACCAATTCAAAATGGTAATAGGCTCTTAAGAATCTTGTTTCACCGATGACTTGATTTTTATTTGCAAAATCAGTTTTATCTTTAAATTCCATGATGTAGTTACAACGTTGAACACCCGCGAACATCCAATTCCAAACGTCTTTTAAGTTCGGATTTACGGCAGTATGCGTCATTTCATCGATTTGTTGAATACCAATAACATCGGTGGCACTTTCACCACCAGACAAAGTATTATCTGAAGCAATTTCGCCTAACATTACATTGATGTAGGAAGATTGTAACATGTCATAAGCTCCGATTAGGGCTTTATTGTAATCCGATTCTGAGTTGAAATAACTTTCAGAATCAATTGTATACGGTGCTTCTTCATTTATAAATTCCTTGGAACAAGAAACAGTTATAACTGAAATTGTTATTAATAACAATGCGGCTAGGATAGTATATTTTTTCATTTTAAAGAGATTAAAAATTAACATTTAGGCCAATTGAAAATATTCTTGGTGCTGGATAAAATCCTGAATCAATTCCACCGGCTATTGGATCACCAGTATTTGCAGTAGCGTCAAACCCTCTATATTTAGAGAAAGTATATACGTTATTTATAGATCCATAAAATCTGAATTTAGAAATTCCAAAACTATCAATAATCTTTTTAGGTATTGAATAGCCTAATTGTATCGTTTGGATTCTTAAAAAAGAAGCATCCTCTACAAAATAACTTGAGAATAAATTATTACTTGAAGCTCCAGTAGTTACTCTTGGAACGGTATTGCTTGTTCCTTCTCCGGTCCAACGATCTAATACATAATTAAGTTTGTTTAACTTATTCTCTGTTCTTTCATAATTTCTAATCAAATCATTACCAACAGAGGCATAAGAATAAGAAACAAAATCAAAGTTTTTGTAACTAAAATTAATATTGAATCCAAGAGTATAATCAGCAATCGATTTTCCAATGTAAGTTCTATCTTTAAAATCGACCACTCCATCACCATTCACATCTTTAAATTTGAAATCACCTGGAGAAGTTGGAGAACCTAAGTTTTGAGCAGGTGACGCATTAATTTGAGCTTGATTTTGGAAAATTCCGTCTGTTTGAAGTCCGTAAAAAACACCTATTGGCTGACCCACTTCCATTCTCGTTGGAGGCAATTGCCCAATTGCAAAAGCACCACCTTCTATGTAATTAGTAGAGTTGTTTACTTCTAATACTTCGTTATTGATAGTGGTAATATTAAATCCTAAATCGTATTTAAAATCACTAATATTGTCTTTATAATTCAAGACTAACTCGAAACCTGAGTTTTTAACTTTACCAGCATTTACTGCAGGAGCTCCTGAACCTGGAGCATAACCTCCATTGATTCCTGAAATTGGCACTCCACCAATAATTAAATCAGATCTTGTATTATTAAAATAATCAGCCGTAACTTCTAGTTTATTATCAAATAACTTTGATTCAAATCCTAAATCTATTTTTGTATCTGACTCCCATCTTAAATCTTTATTTGGAATAGTACCAACAGCTACACCTGATGTTAATACGTTATCAAAAACATAAACCCCTTCACCTGACAATTGAGATCTGTAGGCATTAGACGGAGCAACATCATTTCCTAAAGTACCATAACTTCCTTTTAATTTCAAGAAATTAACAATTCCATTTTTATTAAAGAAATCTTCCTGTGATACTAACCAACCTCCTAAAATTGATTTGAAATAGGCTACACTATTATTTTCAGAAAAACTACTTGATTGATCTCTTCTAAAAATGAAAGACAATAAATATTTATCTTTATAATTGTAATCCAAAGTAGAAAAAATTGATGGTCGCTTGTATGGAGTTGATTTATAAGATCCATTAGTCACAATTCCAGGTCTAGGAAGTGAATTAGGATCAACATCTAAATCTACAAAAGTAGGTGCACCTGCTAAAGCGATATCCGCGAACTGCCATGAGTTATACGGAACGTTAAATCCGGTGGCAAACAAACCTTCACCTTTATTTTGGAATAAAGTCCCCCCAACAGTCAATTTAATTTTGTGATCCTCATAAAATGTTTTTTCATATTCTCCAAATAAATCAAAAGTAAAACTACTAAAGCGTGTTGCTTTTTGGGAAACACTATTATTGGTTACATTAAACACTTTTGAATTACCATAATCAATTCTTTTGCTGAAAGATTTTCCAACATCGTTAGCAGAATCAAAACCGTATCTAGTGGTAATTTTTATATCATTAGTTGCTTTGTATTGCAATACAAAATTACCATTGATTCTTTGTTGATTATAACTATTGTAGGTGTTTTCAATCTGAGCCAAAGGATTAATTACCTCATTTCCAAAACCAGGAGTGGCAGGAACAAGTGTATAAGTCCCGTTAGTATTATAAGGAGAAAGTGTGGACGGGGTATTGATTGCATTAAATAATACAGATCCGATACCATTTTCACTTAAACTCTTTCTGTTATAATCAGTATAAATTAAGTTAGTTGAGAAATTTAATTTAGGAGAAATATCAATACCTAATGATATTCTTGCATTACTTCTATCAAAACCTGATTTATCTAATCCAATTATACCATCTTGAGCAATATTTGAAGCACTAAGTGAAAAAGTAATTTTATCTGAACCTCCAGTTAATGAAAAATCTCTATTGGAGATCCCTGCTTTTTGAAAAACCTGATCTTGCCAATCTGTTCCATTGCCAAGCCCTGTAACAATCGGATAAGGTAATGCTTGACCACCGTTTCCATAACTTTCATTTAGTAAAAGAGCATATTCCGTAGCATTTAATACATTAATTTTTTTAGTCGTTTCTTGGTAACCAAAATAGGAATTAAAAGCAACTTTAACTTTAGAATTCTTTTTTCCCACTTTCGTAGTAACTAAAATTACTCCATTGGCACCTTTAGAACCATATACTGAAGCTTGAGCATCTTTTAATACCGTTACCGATTCAATATCAGAAGGGTTCAACAAACTAATATCTCCTTCATAGCCATCAATTAAAGTATAAGGAGCATTGTTTGAATTGGAAGAAATACCTCGAATTCTAATGTTAAATCCAGAACCTGGTGCTCCAGAACCACTAGTCACTACAACCCCTGCAACAGTTCCTTGCAAAGCTTGAGTTGCATTGATAGGTTTTAAATCATCTATAGTTTTACTAGAAACTACCGAAACCGATCCGGTCACATTACGTTTCTTTTTAGATCCGTATCCAACCACCACAATTTCGTCTAATGCCTCTGAAGATGCTTGCATTTCAATAGTAATTTTCTGAGATTTATTGGCTTTAAATTCATAATTTTTATACCCAATAAAACTAAAAATTAACTTTGAACCAGAAGGAACTTTAGAAAATTTAAAGCTACCATCGACATCAGTCACCAAAAATTGTTTGGAGTTTTGAATTTCAACATTTACTCCTATCAAGGGAGTATTTGTTTTGGAATCAATTACCTTTCCACTAATTTCTACAAATTGGGAATACCCCATAGTAGAAAATAATATAAAAGCAATAAATAATAATTTTGATTTCATAATAATTTAGTTTGTTTTTAGAAATATAAAAATATTGTTAAGTGGCGTTAAAAAAATAAAATATACCACAACAAAAATCATACAATTGAAAATAATATTACATTGATGTTACAATGTGTGAAAAAATCAATAAATAAAGCATTTACGAACCAAATTCAAGGAAAATATATTTATAATTTTTTAACAAAATAATATTTAATTTAAATAATGTTGTGGCGTTGTATAGTTACAAAGATACTATTGACAACTATTAAATAGAAAGAATATACTCTACAAGACCTTGTTCGTGCGGCAATTCCATTTTTTTACGCAATCGATAGCGTTTAATCTCTACACTACGGACAGAAATATTAATCAAAGGAGCTACTTCTTTGGAAGAGAGATTCAATCTTAAGTAGGCACAAAGTCTTAAATCATTAGGGGTTAATGAAGGATGTGCCAATTTTACTTTCTTCAAAAAGTCCTTATCTGCATTATCAAATGCTTCTTTAAAAACAGTCCAAGAATCCTCTTCTGATATATTCTTAGTGATGTTTTTGATGACCGATTTTATGCTATTATTACTTTCCTCAGAGGTATTTTTTAAATCTTCCTTGATCAGTGATAAAAGTTCATTTTTCTTAATTAAACTCATCGTTGAAACTGCCAATTCTTTGTTTTTGGTATCTACATCTTGAGAAAGTTGTTCGTTTCTTATTTTCATCAATTCTTGTGAGTTCTCTAATTCTTTGATTTCTAATAATAAGTTATTTTCTTCAATAAGTTTTTCTCTTTGGGAATGGTAATAATTCTTGTAAGCCTTATTTATGAAATGAGCCAAAACCATAATTACAATCAAATAAAAGATTACTGCAAAATTAGTAGCGTACCAAGGTTTATGGATCACAAAGGAATAAGAAGCTAGGTTTTCTGGCGATGAATTAGCTATTTTAGCTCGGACTCTAAAAGTATATTCGCCAGGAGATAAGTTTTTAAAATTCACCGTTGATTTTGCATTCCATTCACTCCATTCCTCCTGAACGCCTTCAAGCAAGTATTGGTATTCGGCATTTATATATTTATTATATTCCGGGACGGTATAGTTAAAAGTTATATTGTTTTCGGTATGTTTGAAATTCCCTTCTTCTGTTATTGGAGCAAAAAAAGAAGGTTCGTTTAATTTATTTATACTGATATTGGAAATAGAAACATTATAATTCTTAAAACTCAAGTCATTGATGTTCATTGTATAATAACCATCTGTAGTTCCAATTAAATATCCATAATTTGAAATTTGTGTAATATTTTCAAAACCCGACATTGAGTTAGTTAAAGCAGCAGGAATTGGAATATTATTTTGTTTTAAGTCAGAACTTAATTTACTTAAAGTGAAATAATGAATGTAATTTTTGGAGAACAACCAAAATTTATTTGAATTATCAACAATCATCTTACCCGAAGTGTATTCATCATTCTCGAAAACAGAACTCAATAATTTGTCCTTTTCAAACTCATTCGTTTTTGAATTTAATTTTAATATTCCATCTTTATAGGCATAGTAAATTTGATTATTAAATTTCACCAAACTAGCATTTTTACCTTTAGTTGGTGACTTATAAGTATGAAACTTAAACGTTTTAAGCAAATTGGAATCTAACTTTAAACGAAATACCCCTTTGTATTCGTGACTCACAAAAACGTCTAGAGAATTTGTAATTTCAAAGTAGCGAGAAGAATAATCAAACCCAGTAATTTTATTTCTAAAAACCCATTTATTATTAGTATTCTCTAAAACGGAAACTCCATAATAATTTCCTTGAAGCAATAAATTACTATGATTAGGTACTTTAGAGTATTTCCATGTACCAGATTGAGAGAATATACAAGTTGCAATGCCTGAATTCACTGTAAATGTTCCTGAATCATGGCCGCAGAATAGCGTCCCTTGGTACTCAAATAAAGACCAAACTTGTCCTTTTGTACCATTGACAAACTGAAAATCATCATTAGTGCCAAAACTTTTACAAAACAAACCTTGATTGGTTCCAATATATAACTTTCCTTGATGAACTATGGAAGCGTAAACAGTTCCTAGTATCCCTGTATTGTCAGAGAAACTTCTTACTGGAGACTGAATATTTATACAATTAATACCGTTATCTAGACCTAGCCATAAATTTTTATCTGAATCTTCAAAAAGTGATAAAACAGTGTTATTACTCAGTCCCATATTTTGAGTAATATGATACTTCACTTTTCCTTCTTTCGATAAAATAAATATCCCTTTAGATACGGTTCCTAATGCAAAACTACCATCAGATAAAATTTTGCAACTATAAATATTATTTGAAGAAACAGATGGATCTATAAAATTATTATATTTAGTAACTGTTCCTCCTATAAACTTGAAAAGTCCATCGGATTGTGTTTGAATTAACAGCCCCTCAATAGTAGAAAATACAGATACAATTCTTCCTTTTTGAAAAATTAAATTGTTGGAGATTAATTTACTTTTTCCATTTTCTATTTCAAAAAGACCTTCGCCGGGAGACTGATAATAAATGGCACTACTGGTTCTAAATGATTTTACAATGCCATTTTTTGGGGCTATAATATTAAACTTACCTGATTTAGTATCGTAAATGAATATTTTGTTTAAAGACTGGAATATCACCCATTGATCATAATTTAATATATTCCAAAACTGTTCGTCGTCTTGAATTTTATTTTTCAAAGATTTACTTAAAGAGGTATATTTCAATTGACCATTTGATTGTCGAATCCAATAGCCAAATTCCATATAACATCCGGTATAAATCTTATTATCAATAACATTTACAGAACGAATAATAGTTTCATTTGGTGACGGATATAAACTCCAAGTAGTACCATTATATTCGAGTAAACCTTCATTATTTGCAAAATAAATAAAATCATTTTTATCCTGAGAAATCATCCAGTTTTGATTTCCAGCACCATAAGTTGAAGGATTGTATTTTACGATCGGCGGCAACTCTTGACAAAATAGCACTTGGAAACTTAATAAGAATACTATTGAGAACCAGAATTTATTGTTAAACATGATATTATATAAATTTTAAGGGATTATAAAGATAAAAAAAAATCAAATTAAACAATATAAAACAAAGAATTTATTGAATCCTATTTTATGAAATTTTCATTAATGTAATAAAAAAAACACGTTCCTTTCGGAACGTGTTTTCTAAACAATAAACTATAATCTAAACTAATTTTTAACTAATCTTGAAGTTGCAACAACTCCACCAATCATTGTTTTAACAACATAAACTCCCGATTGAAGATTGGCAACATCTAAAGTAATTGAATTACTGTTAGAAGTTTTAGCTAATACTTCTTGACCCAGAACGTTGTATAAAACAACATTTTCAATTACCTCATTTGCTTCAATTGTGAAAACAGTAGAAGTTGGATTTGGATACATTCTGATGTTTGAAGCATCGAAAGAAGAAATACCTAAAGCAGCAGCACCAAATCTCATATCATCAAAATAATAAGTTTGTCCTGAACCTGCAACACCAAAATTGAAGAATATAGAGGCTTTATTATAGGCAAATGCAGCATTAAAAGCAGCTGTGCCTGTAGCTTGATTGTTGAAATTGAATTCCATTATTTGCCATCCGTTTGCAACAGTAGTTAATGCGTCAGTTTCAACTGATTGAGTTGGTTGACCAGCAACCTCCACTTTTAAACGTACTGGAATGCCAGCGGTTGGAGACCAAACTCTAACATTCATTCTTCTTTCAGTTGCAGTGAAAGGAATAGCTGGGCTAAATCCAAGTTCAGCAGCACCTGTTACGGTAGTACCCGCCCAAGTTTCTGGAGCATTTTTAATTACTTTAGCCACTTTGTTTGAAGCTAAAGTTGGATCAACAACAACCGTTGAAGCAGTTCCACCAAATGAAATTAAACCATAATCAACCGTTGTAGAATCAAATGTTACTGGCAAACTCATTTGAGTCAAAACTGGACCAGTAGGTGCAATTAGACGGATATCATCAACTAAAAAGGTATAATTTGCAGAACCATCACCAGCAGTACCAAGATCAAATATAAAAACTAACTTGTTGTATTGATTAGTAGTTGAAACAGCTTGATAATCAAATGTCATTTCTTCCCAAGCATTTGCAACGGTACCTACCACTTCTCTTTCAAATGTTGCTACTCCAGCAGCACCTTCCACTTTTAATAAAAGTTTAGCCCCAATTCTTGGAGAATATACTTTAACTTTAAATATTTTATTTACAGAGAAATTAATTGGAGCAGCTAAAGTAAGCAAGCTTCCAGCCCAAACGGCTCCAACACCTTTAACAATTTTCCCAACATTAGCAGAAGTATTAATTCCTCCAGAATTTGGATTTGCAATTTTAGTACCTGTACCACCATCAAAATCAGTAAATGTATAAGCCACAGTTGATGATTCAAAATCAATTGGTAAAGAGGGAGCTACTAAAGCTGCAGGATTTTTCCAGAAATAAATATTGTCTAAATAAACTGCTTTACCTGGAGTAACTGATTCAAACTTGAATTGGATAATCGCAGCTAAATTTGGAACAGTATAACTTGTTAATGGAATATCAAAACTATTCCATCCAGAAAGTGTAGGAGTTAAAGTAACCGCATTTTCTAAACCAGCACTGATTAAAGAAACTTTGAAAGAAGTACAATCAGGAGTCCATAAATCAAGGTGTAAAGTGTTCATTGTAGAAACATTTTGAGCTGCAGCAAATTCTGCACCTTGATAATTTAAGTTGGTCATACTTCTAGTTGCATTTCCAGCAACTAAAATTTGTGTCGCCACTGTCGTTTGTCCCCAGTTTGGATTCCAATTAGTTCCAGCAATTTCAGTGTAAGCGTTACTAAAATAATTCATTACATCCGCAGCTACCCTAGTTGGAGGCGCTGGTGCAGCAACTGTTGGAGGACCATAAGTTACAGTAAATAAGGCAGTAGTGCTTCCAGTAGTATACGCTCCTGCAGCAGCTTGGTTAGCTGTAATTGAAGAAGTACCTACTCCAACAACAGTAATAGTGCTTCCACTAATTGTTGCTACGGCAGTATTACTACTTGTATAAGTGAATGCTCCAGTACTATTACTAGTAGGAGGTGTAATTGCAAATGGGGCATCACCCATTAATTTTGCTGGAACCGAGAAACCAGTAATTGTAGGGGTTCCAGTAGCAGCAGGTGCTTTCCAAAAATAAATATTGTCTAAATAAACATTGATTGGAAAAGTACTACCCGCTCCATTCGCAGCAAATTTTAATTGAAAAACAGAATCCCAAGTCATTCCAGTAAAAGCACTTTTAGGAATATCAACACTTGCCCAAGAACCTGCAGTGTGATTTACAGTTACTAAAAATTCTGCAGCTCCCGTACCATTATTTATTGGACTAACTTTTAAAATTGAATTTGCAGGGTTAGCACTACACCATACATCTATGTGAAGAAACTCCATAGCAGAAGCATTTTGAGTAGTTAATAATGTACCTTGGTAATTGAAATTAGTGTAAGCTAAAGCTACATTGGTTCCAGTACCAGTTGGATTGAAGGTAGTGTTAACAGCACCTGACTGACCCCAACCTGGATTAAAATCAGTTGCAACCGAAGTATAGCTATCACTAAAAATTGAAATAACATTTGCCTGTAAACGGTTTGGAACCGGAGCATTTGTTGTTGGTTGTGAAAATCCAATAGTAGATACTAAAAGGAAAATCAAGTAAGTAATTTTTTTCATGTTAATAGTTTAAAAAGTTAATAATCAAATTTAATAGAGATATATATTAATTGATTTAAATACTACTATATAAAAACTATACAAATATTAAATAATAATTTCTGATTGTAAATTCATTATTTACAATGGATTAAACTCAATTTATTATATATGACAACATTCTAAATTTATTCTATTGTTGAGGCAATGTTAAGTTTTACTATTACGTTTTCGTATAATTTAAGGAATTCAATTATAGAAATAATGATGAAAAAATGATAAAATAAACTAAATTAATAAAAATGAATAGTATAAAAAATAGATTAGTATTTTATTATTTCAATAATAAGTATCTAAAAATAATATTGAATTATCAGTTTAACTTTTGTTAGAAGATAGTATGGTTTTATTTAATTATCTTTGCGTTCATTAAAATTTACCATGATTAAAACTGAAATTACAAATCTAGAGCCCAAGAAAAATATTATTATAAAAGGGGCTCAAGTACACAACTTGAAAAATCTTGATGTAGCGATTCCTCGCAACAAATTGGTAGTTATTACAGGATTATCTGGATCTGGTAAATCAAGTTTGGCATTTGATACTTTATATGCTGAAGGACAGAGAAGATATGTAGAAAGTTTGTCTTCCTATGCTCGTCAATTTTTAGGGCGATTAGACAAACCAAAAGTTGAATATATTAAGGGAATTGCACCTGCAATTGCGATTGAACAAAAAGTAAATACCACCAATGCCCGTTCCACAGTGGGGACTTCCACAGAAATATATGATTATCTAAAGTTATTGTATGCTAGAATTGGTAAAACCTACTCTCCTATTTCTGGTAAAGAAGTTAAACGAGATTCTGTATCCGATGTAATAAATGATATTAAAAATCTTGAAATTGATAGTAAATGGCTTCTTCTTGCACCTATCCATTTAGAAAAAGGAAGAAAATTAGAAGATAAATTATCTGCGCTATTGAAAATAGGATTTTCTAGAATATTAGTTGATAATGAAATGGTTCGTTTGGATCAAATGGAATCCAAATCATTAGTTAAAAAACAAGTTCTACTGATAATAGATCGAATTGTAATTCACGACGATGAAGATTTTTACAATAGACTAGCAGATGCTGTCCAAACCGCATTTTATGAAGGTAAAGGAGTTTGTTATTTACAAGAAGTGATAAGTAATAAAAGAATCAGCTATAGCAACAATTTTGAATTGGATGGCATTTCTTTTTTGGAACCCAATGTTCACTTGTTTAGTTTTAACAATCCTTACGGAGCTTGCCCTGTATGTGAAGGTTACGGCAGTGTAATTGGAATTGATGAAGAATTAGTAATTCCAAATACCGCTCTTTCAATCTATGAAAACGCTATTTACGCTTGGCGCGGGGAAAGTATGAGTTGGTACAGAGATGAATTGGTTAACAATGCTTACAAATTTGATTTTCCAATACACAAACCCTACTTTGAACTCTCCGAAAAAGACAAAGCATTAGTTTGGGAAGGAAATTCCTATTTTACTGGATTAAATAATTTCTTTAGAGAATTAGAAGAGAAAAATTATAAAATTCAAAATCGAGTGATGCTTTCTAGGTATCGTGGTAAAACAAAATGCCATAGTTGCAAAGGTAATCGGCTTAGAGTTGAGGCTTCTTATATTAAAATTGGAGGAAAAACTATTTCAGATTTAGTTCAAATATCAATTAAGAAACTAGTACACTTCTTTGAAGCATTAGAAATATCCGATTATGATCAAAAAGTAGCCAACCGATTATTGGTTGAAATAAATAGCCGTTTAAAGTTTTTAGTAGATGTTGGACTTGACTATCTAACTCTAAATAGAAATTCCGCAACTCTTTCGGGAGGAGAATCACAGCGAATTAATTTAGCTACTTCTTTAGGAAGTAGCCTGGTTGGATCGATGTACATTTTAGATGAACCTAGTATTGGATTGCATCCAAAAGATACTGAAAGATTAATAAAAGTATTGCTTTCACTGAGAGATTTAGGCAACACTGTTATCATTGTTGAACACGATGAAGATATTATGAAAGCTGCCGATATGATCATTGATATTGGTCCTGAAGCAGGAACACATGGAGGAGAATTGATAGCCCAAGGTACTTTTGAAGAAATTCTCAAAGAGAATACATTAACTGCCAACTATTTAAATGGCAGTTTAAAAATTGAAGTACCTAAAAGTAGAAGAAAATGGTCTTCTTATATAGAAATCATTGGTGCTCGCGAAAATAATCTACAAAATGTAACTGTAAAATTCCCACTCGAAGTATTAACCGTAATAACAGGCGTCTCTGGTAGTGGTAAAAGTACGCTGGTGAAAAAAATTCTATTTCCTGCCATGCAAAAAAAATTAGATGGTATAGGTGATAAAGCAGGGCAATTTACCGATATGCA
>CALPNL020000015.1 GCA_943324925.2 Chitinophaga pinensis
ACTGGAATTCAAGACGATACCAATATCGAAGTGCTTTCCGGACTTAAAAAAGGAGATGTCGTTATTGTTGGACCTTACACCACAGTAACTAAAGACTTGAATTCTGGTGATAAAATTATTGTGAGCTCTGGAATTGAAAAACCAGAGAAGAAATAATATCTAAATTATCCTAGTGACTTATATCCTTAATTTAGAAACGGCAACTAAAAACTGTTCTGTATCAATTTCACAAGATGGAAAAACTATTTTGTGTAAAGAAATGGCAGAAGCGGGATATTCTCACGCAGAGAAGTTACATGTGTTTATTGAAGAAAGTCTCAAAGAATCAAAATTATCCTTCAACGATTTATCTGCAATTGCAGTTAGTCAAGGACCAGGATCCTATACTGGTTTAAGAATTGGAGTTTCAGCAGCCAAAGGCCTTTGTTTCGCATTGAATTTGCCTTTAATTTCGGTTGATACCTTACAGGTTTTAGCGTCTCAATTATCAATTACTGAAGGAGTAATTATCCCTATGATTGATGCCCGAAGAATGGAAGTTTATTCGGCAATTTTCACTTTTAAATTCGATAAAATTAGAGAAGTTCAAGCTGAAATTCTTACTGAAAATTCATTTAAAGGTATTTCTGAAACGATTCACTTTGTTGGAGATTGTGCTGAAAAAGCAAAAACAGTTTTAATGAGTAACCATTTTATTTTTCATGAGGAAATTATTTATCCATCGGCAAATGAAATGGGTGTGTTGAGTTATCAGAAATTCCAGCAAAATGAGTTTGAAGATGTAGCCTATTTTGAACCATATTACCTTAAAGATTTTATGGCTACAGTAACTAAAAAATAATTAAATTTTATTTAGTACTTCATTGAAATTGGAGGTTGGAAGCTGACAAGTTTGGTTTTGGCAAACGTAAAACAACATTTCATTTTCTATATATCGGTCTTTTAGAAATGGCAATTCCGAAATTTTATTTGCAGCAGCAAGAAGTAAATTAGGATGGTATTCCCGATTTATTTTAGTTAGGTATTCCATTGCCATTTCACCGCAAATACCCAATTCTTTTTGTTTTTCGGAATAGTTCATCAGAACATTCAACCAGTTAGAATAGGCCGATGGGTAATCAATATTGGAAATTATTTTTTTTAGCATTTTCATGCAAATGGATTCGTAATATTGATTTTGGAAATAGACACTCAATTGAAACAAATTATTTGCCATAACTGAATTTGAAGCAGGAATTACATTGTCTTCGGTTTCAAAATGAGTTGCAATTAATGGGTCATCATTTTTGGAGGTAAAGGAGAAAAACTGCTCGGTTTCATCATAAAAATGATCAAAACAATAATCGGTTAGTTGCTTAGAAATACGTAGCCATTTTTCATCAATTGTTACTTCATAAAGTGATATAAAGGCCTCAATTACAAAACAATAATCTTCTAAATAGCCATTAATATTGGCGGTTCCATTTTTGTAATTATGAAGTAAATTACCTTCTGATAACAATAATTTATCAATAATAAAATCAGCGTTTTTTAAAGCTATTGCCAAATATTTTTCATCACCCAATGCTTTAAATGCATCAATATATCCTTTTAGCATTATTGCATTCCAGGAGGTTAATGACTTGTCGTCCAATCTTGGTTTGCTTCTTTTTTCTCTTTCATCAAAAAGTAATTTTTCCCAATTTTTTTTCTTGTTTTGTATATCGGTGAGGTTTATTTTATTACTTTTTGCAATAGTTTCTAGGTCTTGATTTTGAATCAGTACGTAATTGTCATTTTCCCAATAACCAAATTCATTGATATTAAAAACTTGACTAAATAAAGAAAAATCTTCGGTTATTATTTTTTCTAAATCAGATTGATTCCAAACGTAAAATGCACCTTCTTCCAAATGTCCATTACGATCTAAACTATCAGCATCTAGGGCACTATAAAATCCGTTTTCATTATTTATTAATTCTCTCGAAACGAACTGAAGTGTTTTTTCAATAACCTCTTTGTACAATGGATTTTTGGTTAATTTATAAGCATCTGAATATAAAGATACCAATTGACCATTATCGTATAGCATTTTTTCAAAATGAGGAACATGCCATTTCAAATCGACAGAGTAACGGGAAAAACCCCCTTCAATGGTATCAAACAAGCCCCCATATGCCATTTTAGTCAGTGTTAAATTCACAAAGTCTAGAATGTCTTGTTTATTTTCTTGATGGCCGTATCGTAATAGAAATTTATAATTGTTTGGCATCATAAATTTTGGTGCACGTGCCATTCCTCCAAAATCTAAATCGAAACTTTTTTTCCATTTTTCAACTAGAGGTTCAATATAATTTTGGTTTAATTGTTCTGAGGTTATTTCAGTGTTTGAAAAATTCATACTGTTTATCCCAAGTTGTAATTTTTCGGCATACTCAATCATTTTTTCAGGGTTTGACTGATAAATATGGTTTAATTTTTCAAGTGTTGAAATCCATTCCTCTTTTCTAAAATAGGTTCCTCCCCAAACTGGTCTTCCGTCGGGAAGTGCAACCACATTTAATGGCCAGCCGCCACGGCCAGTCATTATTTGAATCGCTTTCATGTAAATTGCATCTACATCGGGGCGTTCTTCCCGATCGACTTTAATATTAATAAAATGTTGATTCATTGTTTTGGCCACATCTTCATTTTCAAAACTTTCGTGTTCCATCACATGGCACCAATGACATGCGGAATAGCCAATACTAATGATAATTAGTTTATTGTTTTTTTGAGCTAGGGCTAATGAATCTTTGTTCCAAGCCTTCCAATACACAGGGTTATTTGCATGTTGCAAAAGGTACGGACTGGTTTCAGAAATTAGTTGGTTCATGGTAAATTTTTTAGCCCAGATGGCAGTGAAAATCCCACGCTTTTGCGTGGATTGAAGCGAACAGCTGGATTAGCTTCAAAAAATAAAAAGCGATTTAAAATACTTCTATTATTATTGAAATTATCCGTTGATAGCCTCCACTTTAATATTTTCATCTTTCAGCATGTCTTTCAACATATTTTCAATTCCACTTTTTAGGGTAAAAGTAGAAGAGGGACAGCCGTTACACGCGCCCTGAAGAACCACTTTTACTCTTTTTTCTTTTTCATCATAGGAATCAAAAAGGATATTTCCTCCGTCTGCTGCTACAGCTGGCTTAACATATTCCTCTAAAATATTGATAATTTGTTGGGAAGTAGTATCTAGATTATCAAAATTACTGATTTTTTGTTTTTCTAGTTTCTCCGTATTTTCGATTAAAGATTCGTCTAATACCGTGCCGCCATTTTCTATGAAAAGTTTTATGAAAGAACGTAATTCAAGTGTAATTTGGTTCCAATCGTTGACTTCATATTTGGTTACCGAAATATAATTCTCGTCAATAAAAACCTCTTTCACATAGGGAAAACTGAATAATTCTTTAGCTAAAGGGGACGGCTTGGTTTCGTCAATATTTTTGAATTCAACCCCGGTTTTAGTTAACATTCTACTAACAACAAATTTTAGAGTTGCAGGATTTGGAGTGGTTTCACCATAAACGGTAATGGGTTGTTTTTTAAGTTTATTCTCATCAACTTTAATGATTATTCCGCCGTCATTTACAAATTCTTCAATTTGTTCGGCAACAGCCTCTTGGACGTCTTCCCATTCTACAATTGAATATCTTTCAATAGCAACAAAATTTCCAGAAATATAAACTGTCTTTACAAAGGGTAAATAAAATAACTGCTGAGCCAATGGAGAATCTTTGGCCTCATCTATATTTTTAAATTCAAAATTCTCGTTTTGAGTAATAAAATCTGGGAATTCAAATTTTAATATGGTAGGATTTTGAGTGCTTTTTATTGCTATTTTCATCATTTTAATTCTAATTATTTCCCTGAAATTAGGAGCCGTAAAGGTAAATAATTTCATTAAATATTAAGAGCAATTTAGAAAATGATTGTGATGATTTTTTGTGAAAGTACCTTAACAATAAAATAGGAACTTAAAGCGTTATTTAATTTCGAATAGCTGTAAATATATTAGGTTGTATTTGATAAGTAACTTAAAAATTTATATATTTGACCGGAATAAAAAAGAGTGCCTTAGATTTTTATCATATATAAGGAGTCGTTTTTCGATTTTCATATTTCTTTCATGAATTATAAATTTTGAAGAATTTATTTTGTTTTATTACCCCAATATATTCCAATTCATAAAAGAATTATTAAAAATGAATATTAGAAAATTATACATTTTAGGTTTGATTTTTATTGCTCAATTTTCTTTCTCTCAGGAAGGAGTTGCGGTGTATTCAGATTATTTATCAGACAATTATTATTTGATTCACCCATCAATGGCGGGCGCTTCAACTTGTACCAAAATAAGATTAACAGCACGCAAACAATGGTTTGAGCAACAAGATGCTCCGCAATTGCAAACCTTAAGTATTAATGGGCGTTTAGATGAAAAATCAGGTGTTGGTATGATACTTTTCAATGACGTGAATGGTTATCATTCTCAAAAAGGATTAAAATTGACCTATGCACATCACTTGATGTTTTCAAGAGACGAATCTGATTTGAATCAGCTTTCATTTGGTATTAGCGGTGTAATGATTCAAAGTCAATTGGATGAAACTCAATTTAGAAATTCTGAAGATTATGATCCAATTGTTGATGGTACAATTGTTCAAAAAGAGTCTTATGTAAATTTTGATATCGGCGCCTCATATAATTATTTAGAATTTTTCTCTCATTTAACGGTTAAGAATGCTGTTGAGACCAGACGAAATATTTACACTGCTTATGAAAGTGATAATCTTAGAAAAGTAATTTTAAGTGCTGGATATACTTTTGGCGATGCTGATATTGTATTGTGGGAACCTTCGATTATGTTTCAATCGGTAGAAAAAACCAAAGAAAGTTCATTGGATTTTAATATTAAGGCCTATAAAAATTTCGAAGATGGGAAAATATGGGGAGGTTTATCATACCGAAGAAGTTTTGATGGTGCTCAATACATTAAAGGAAATGGATTAGCAGAACAAAAATTACAATATATAACACCTATATTAGGGTTAAATTATAAGAATTTCATGGTTGCTTATACTTATTCTCAATTGTTTGGAGATGTAAAGTTTGATAATGCAGGATTTCACCAAATCACTATTGGTTTAAATTTATTCTGTGAGCCAGAAAGATATCACTGTAATTGCCCTGCAAATAATTAAAAACTATTAAAATATTCAGTCCCGCTTCGTCGGGACTATTTTTTTAAATTATGTTGATAAAAGCTGTAAACGGAAAATCTCCCTCAATTCCTGAGGATTGTTATGTTGCTGAAAACGCTACGATTGTTGGCGATGTTTCTTTTGGAAAATCTTGTAGTGTTTGGTTTAATGCCGTAATTCGAGGAGATGTCAATTTTATTAAAATAGGCAATAAAGTCAATATTCAAGATGGGGCAGTAGTTCATTGCACGTATCAAAAGCACCCTACAATTATTGGTAATAACGTTTCTGTTGGACATAACGCCATTGTTCATGGTTGCACGATTCATGATAATGTACTAATTGGTATGGGTGCTATTGTAATGGATAATTGTATTATCGAAAGTAATTCAATTGTTGCTGCTGGCGCTGTGATTACTCAAAATACGGTGGTGCCATCGGGAACTATTTGGGCTGGAGTTCCTGCTAAAAAAGTAAAAGATATAGATCAATCCGACTTTGCTGGTGAAATTGAAAGAATATCCAATAATTACACTATGTATTCCAGTTGGTTTAAAGAGGAAAATTAAAAGTCTCTTTTTGTAATTCTATAGTTATCTCCCAAAATATCGTTAAGCACTTTCGGATCGACATTGGAATAGAACTCACATTTCCCTTTTTCCAAATTAGTTAAACCGTTTTGGCTTTGTAACACTGCTAGCGTCTGTTTTGCAACGGCTTCTCCTGAATCTATTATTTGAATAGTTTTAGGGAGAATTTGTTTAATTTTTGGGATTAAATAGGGATAATGACTACAGCCCAATACTAAGTAATCAATATTTTTTTCAATCATTGGCTTCAAATAGGAAACTAAAAGTTCCTCCATTTTAGGGCTGTTTATTTCGCCATTTTCAATCAATTCAACTAAACCATAACCTATTTGCTCTATAATATTTGTTTCCTGATAGAGGGCAACTGTTTGATTAAAAAGGGAGCTACTTAGGGTTCCTTTTGTTGCTAGAATACCAATTGTTTGTGTTTTAGAATGGGTAGCTGCGGGTTTTATAGCGGGTTCTATTCCAATGAACGGAACATCGTAGGATGCACGAAGTTCATTAATGGCATTTGTAGTAGCGGTATTACAAGCTACAACAATTATTTTGCAATTATTTTCTAATAATAATTCGGTATTTTTTTTGCTAAGAGCAATAATCTCTTCCTTAGATTTTTCTCCGTATGGGGCATTTTTGCTATCGGCGAGGTAAATGGTATTTTCATTCGGCATCAATTGGTGGATGGCTTTCCAAATGGAAGTACCTCCAATTCCTGAATCAAACAAGCCTATGGGATTCGTATTACTCATGAAACAAATGTAAAAAAAAACTGCTCATATTATGAGCAGTTTTTAATTATTTATTTGACTGTAATTAGAAACCTAATTCTTTCTTAACATCAGCAGTTAAGTTTGGACCGTCAGCTAATAAAAGGCTTTCGGAATTCAAAATGTATTGAAAACCTTTAGCTTTACCCACTTTTTGAATCGCAGCTTTAATTTTTTCCTGAATAGGTTTCATTAATTCCGCTTCTTTAGATTGTAATTCTTTTTGAGCAGTTTGACCGTATTCTTGAATTCTTTTTTCCATATCTTGAACTTCTTTTTGACGCTCAATATTCATTTTCTCAGATACAGTAGCTACTTCTCCTTCGTATTTTTTGATTTTTGCTTGGTACTCTTCTCCCATTGTTTTGTAGACAGCTTGGTACTCAACTCCCAATTTTTCTAACTGTTTTTGAGCTTCCAAGATAGCTGGCATTTTAGACATAATTTCATTTACTTCTACATGAGCAGTTTTCGATTGTGCAAAAATTTGGTTAGCACCTAGGAAAAAGATTGTAGCTATTAGTAAGCATTTTAATTGTTTCATCATTTTTAGTATTAATTATTAATTTATTGGTTTTACTTTTAATTTTTCTTCTCTTGCTTTTTTAGCGGCTTCTCTGTCCTCTAGTATTTTTTTATTTCTTTCTTCAAGTTCTTTTTTTCTTTCCTCTAATGCTTTAGCTTTAGCTTCAGCGGCTGCTTGATTTTGAGCTTTAAGGGCAGCAGCTTTTTCTTCCAGTTCTTTCTTTTTTTCTTCTAGCGCTTTAGCTCTAGCGTCTGCAGCAGCTTGATTTTGAGCTTTAAGGGCAGCAGCCTTTTCTTCCAATTCTTTCTTTTTAGCTTCAATAGCAGTTTGATTTTGTGCTTTTAGTGCGGCTGCTCTTTCTTCTTGTTCTTTGTTTTTGTCTTCTATTGCTTTGGCTCTAGCTTGAGCGGCAGCATTATTAGCAGCTTTACTCTTTGCGGCTTTATCTTCTAGTTCTTTCTTTTTAGCTTCGTCAGCTAATTTTTTCTTTTGTTCCGCTTCGGCTTTTTTCTCGGCAATCAATTTTTCTCGAGCTATTTTTTTATCATCAAGAATTTTTTGTCTTTCCAGCATTTCAGGATTTTCTCTTATAGCATCCTCTTTTGCATCTTTTTCTTGCTGTAATTTGAGCTGTTTTTTTGTTAGTTGCTCTTTTTGTTCCGCTCTATTTAAAGTTCTTAAAACTTGTTCGCTAATGTCATACCTTTTAGCTGCAAATAGCATAGTTAAATCGGATGATTTGTCAAAAATAAAATCATATTTTTTAGAATCAGCAAGATCTTGAACTATTGTAAAAATTTGATCTTGAATGGGTTTTACTAATACTGATTTTTGAATTTGTAAATCTCCATTTGGTCCAAACCTTTTTTGATTATAGTCTAATAATTCTTTTTCCTGAAAAGTAATTTCTTCTTGTTTTTCAGCAATAAGTTCTTTAGTTAACAATACTTGTTCCGTTTTTAAAGCGTCTTTAAGTCTTGTAATTTCATTATTTCTAACTTCAATTTCTTGTTTCCATTTTTGCGCTTTAAGCTCCAATTGGTTTTTTGCTTCAGTATAACTAGGAACATTTTGTAAAATGTATTCCATGTCGATGTAACCAATTTTCACCCCTTTCGTTTGACCGAAGGTTAAGGCAGTAAATAGAATCGTCAAAAATAGTAAAAATTGTTTTCTCATAACTTAATTTTATTAGAAAATTAATACTTTCATTAAAATTGTTGACCAATTATAAAGTGGGTTTCCCAACCATTAGGTTTTGTTAAACCTTGAATAGGTAATGCATCAAAACCATAACCAAAATCAATACCTAATAAACCAAATGCTGGCATAAACACTCTCAACCCAAATCCAGCAGATCGTTGAAGTATAAAAGGATTGTAATTTTTAAAGGAATCATAAGCAGCACCACCCTCAGCAAATGTAAGAGCATAAATTGAAGCAGATGATTTTAGTGTTAGAGGATATCTTAATTCTAATGAAAATTTGTTATAAACCGTTGCGCCATTTTGAGCACCACGACTATCGGAAGGAGTTAATGATTGGTTAGGGTAGCCTCTTAAGCCAATAATTTCACGCCCATCTAAAGCAAAGTTGGCCAATCCATCTCCACCAACAAAAAATCTTTCAAATGGAATCATGCCACGATCTTGATTGTAAGAACCTAAAAATCCAAATTCTCCTAGTGATCTAAGCACTAATTTGCCATATATTTTTGTAAACCAATCGGCTTTAAATTTGATTTTATAATATTCCAACCAATCGAATTTTTTCTGGTCTACTTTACCTTGGTCGGTATCTGCATCAACATAGCTATTAGCTTTTACTTGATAACTTGCACCGTTAATTTCTTGCGTTGCTATGTAATCCCCTGGTGCGACCCAATTGTTATTTACATCAAAATATCCTTCACCAGAATTGGTTAATTTGAATTCGGCTAGATTGCCTAAATTAGCGTAGTCTATTTTGTTAAACATAGAAAACGGAGGAGTGAATTTAGCTGAAACACTAAACTCTGATCCATATGTTGGGAATATTGGGTTTAACCCTTTATTATTTCTACTCAATCCTATTGTGTAAGCTAAGTTTCTAGAGGCGCCATTTCCAAAAGTAAATAATCCAGTATTATAATTATTTAAATCATAAAATTGAAAGCTTAATGAATTTGATAGAACAAAGGAATCATCAGGTACAGTTAATCTTTTTGCTAAACCAATTGAGGCAGATAAAATATTGAAACTTTTGCTTTTATCAACAGATCCATTGGTAAAGTCATTTAAAAACTGCTTGCTATACGAAAGTGACGTGCTAAATTGTACTGGTTTTTTTCCGCCTAACCAAGGTTCTGAGAAAGACATACTGTAAGTTTGAAAAAAAGTACTCCCTTGTAATCGTAATGAAACTTTTTGACCATCACCCATCGGTAAAGGTCTGTAGGCTTCTTTATTGAATACATTTCTTAAGGAGAAATTATTAAATGACAAACCTAGGGTTCCAATAAATCCACCACCGCCATAACCACCTTGTAGTTCAATTTGGCTTGATCCTTTTTCTACCAAATTAAATTCAATGTCAACTGTTCCTGCTGATGAATCTACATTTTTAAATTTAGGATCAATTGCTTCCGGATCAAAAAATCCTAACTGACCAATTTCTCGAATGGTTCTCACGAGGTCGTCCTTACTATATTTTTCTCCCGGTTTAGTTCTTAATTCCCGGTAAATAACTTCGTCATGAGTTTTGTCATTTCCTACCACCGTAATTTTATTAAAATACGCGATAGGTCCTTCAACTACTCTAACTTCAAAATCAATGGTGTCGTTTGCAGTTTTAACTTCTACCGCATTAATGTTTGAAAATAAATAACCATTATTTTGATATAAATTGGTAATGTCTTCCCCGTCAGGTTTTGACTTATCGGATATTCTCTTTTCCAGTAAAACGCCATTATAAACATCGCCTTTTTTTATCCCTAAGATACTTCTTAAACCTTGGTCGGAGTATACCGTATTTCCTAAAAATTTAATATTTCCAAAATAGTATTTATTTCCTTCCTCAACATTAATATTTACGGAAAGACTATTTTTTTCTTTATTAAAATAGACACTATCAGATACTATTCTGGCATCACGGAATCCTTTTTCTTTATAGGCATCAATTATTTTTGTTAAATCAGCTTTGTATTTATCTTTAATAAATTTTGAAGCTTTAAAAATTCTAATAGGATTTATTTGTTTTGTATCAGACATTGCGTTACGTAATTTTTTGTCTGAAAACTTAGAATTCCCATTGAAGGTGATACTGCCAATTTTAATTTTATCTCCTTTATCAATTCCAACCACAAGTTTAACCCTGTTATTTTCTGTAGTATCGTTCACCACATTAATATTCACCTTGGCATTGTAATAACCGTCTTTTTTGTATTTATTTTCAATGTAGTTTTTAGTAGTAGTTATTAGATTTTCGTTAACTACTTTCCCGGGTGTTAAACCATTTTCTTTAATTAAATCTTCGACTTTATTTTTCTTAACACCATTGAATTTAACATTGGTTAATTTTGGAAGTTCATTAATATTCAATTCTAGAAAAATACTATCGGCTTTAATTTGGGTAACAAAAAAGTCAATTTCACTAAATAGGCCAAGTTTGCCTAATTTCTTAATTGCATTACTAATTTCTTCACCAGGTACCGTTAGGTTTTGACCTTTTTCAAGGCCCGCAAAAGTAACAACCGTTTGTTTATTAAAGCTAATTTTACCTGTTACTTCAACGTCGGCAAGTATGTATTTTTTTCCTTGATCAAATGGGATTCTATCTTGTGCTGCTAACTGAGAAATACTTCCGAAAAATATAATCGTAAGCAATAATTTTATGCTTTTATTTAACACTAATACTTTATTTAATTTGTTCACTTGTTTTTCCAAACCTACGTTCTCTTTTTTGGTAGCTAATAATCGCTTCATATAAATCATTTTCCTTAAAGTCAGGCCACAGTACATCAGTAAAATATAATTCTGAGTAAGCTATTTGCCAAAGCAAAAAATTGCTAATTCGATGTTCGCCACTGGTTCTTATTAATAAATCAACTTCTGGCAAATCGCGTGTGTAAAGATGCTGATTTATTATTGATTCATCTATGTTGTCTATTGAAATTATATTATTTTTAACTTTATTACTTATATTTTTAACAGCATTTATGAGTTCTTCTCTCGAGCCATAGCTTAAAGCCAATGTTAAAACCATTCTTGAATTACTTTTCGTGGTTTCAATTACTTCTTGTAATTTTTTCTGTGCCGATTTTGGTAATAAGTCTAAATTTCCAATAGAATTTAGTCTGATATTATTTTCTTGAAGTGTTTTTAATTCATTTTTCAAAGAATTAATTAGTAACTCCATTAATAAATCTACCTCTAGTTTAGGTCGGTTCCAGTTTTCTGTGGAGAAAGCATATAAAGTAAGGTTTTCAATTCCTAATTTTGCTGAAGTTTCTACAACAGTACGCACCGATTTAGTTCCATTTTCATGGCCAAAAGCTCTCAACAGCCCTTTTTGTTTTGCCCAACGACCATTACCATCCATAATTATAGCAAGATGTTTAGGCAGATTGTCTTTATTAATGGTTTCTTCTATACTCATTTATGAACACAATAACAAGGTTGATTTCCAAAAGTATACGTTAAAGTAATACCTGAAAAAACATACCAATCATTACTATTTATATCTCCAAATTTCAATGGCGCTAATGTTTTATTTTTGGGATTGCTCCCGTCTAAATTATCTGTCATAGTGTATCGAGTCCCAACTTCTATTCCTAATATTAAATGTTCGTATAGAGTTGCTTTTATTCCCAATGTCATTGGAATTGCCAATGCCCCACTTCCAAAATCTGTTTTTTGTTCTCCAGCTATATAAAACAATTCGTCATAGGCAAAATAACTTAAACCACTATAAATATAAGGGGTTATTTTAGGCTCAGAATCATGTAAATTAAAATCAAAAAAATTGAATTCAAGCCCTAAAGATACTTCTTTTAAATTATTTTCAAAATGAAAACCTCTTTGAGTTCTGCCAGGTGAATCTGAATTCAAATCGGATGAACTAATTTTGGCTTGATTATAGGAAAATCTCCAAGAATGTCGTGGACTTTTATTCCATTTATAAACTAACCCAAAAGCAAATTCATCAGGTGCTATATAGGTAGTTGGACCTACATCTCCAATATAATTACTCCCTCCAAGAAATACTCCTATTTCATGAATTTGAGCATTTACACTAGTAAAACCCAGGAGTAAAATAAATAAGATATAATTTCTATTCATTCTTTTTAAAAATAGCTTGCAAATATAACAATTATAGGTTCTAAATGGCCTAAAAGTTTGAATTTATCAACCTGATTTCTCAAATAATTGGCAATTTTCTAAATTGTAATTATTTAGAACGAAAATTGAGCGGCTGTAGTATGCCGAACCTTAAAATATGAGTTAATTTCTTTTATCTTCTCCCCAAAGAAGTTTGTTGCGAAGGGTTTTTAAAAAGGTCTCTTCATGAATTTCGACCATTTTAATCTTGAAAGGGGTTTTTCGTATTGTTAACACAGATTCATTTTTTACCGATGCTATTCTTGAATCTAAAGAAACTAGGTAATGCTCTTCTCGCCCAGTTATTTTTAATCGAATAACGGTATCGTCGGGAATCACCAGTGGTCGGGCATTCAAATTATGAGGAGCAATAGGGGTAATTACTAAACTGGTAACGTTTGGAGTCAATATTGGTCCTCCACAACTCAGAGAGTAACCAGTTGATCCAGTAGGAGTTGAAATTATTAACCCATCTGCCCAATACGAATTTAAAAACTCATCATTTAAATAGGTTTCAATGGTTATCATCGAAGTAGTATCTTTTCGACTAACCGATATTTCATTCATAGCAAAATTGATATCTGAAATTTCAGGGATGTCTGGAGTCCCCGTTAAGCTGATTAAATTTCTTTCTGAAATGGTATATTTTTTTTCAATTATTAATTGTAAAAATTCAGCAATTTCATCTTTTTGAACCATCGCTAAAAAACCTAATCTTCCTGCATTGATTCCTAAAATTGGAATTCCAGAATCACGAACTAAAGTAGCGGCTCTTAAAATAGTTCCGTCACCACCAATACTAATCATGATATCAAAACTAGCATCTAATTCAGTATGAGATTGAAAAGTTTTATATTCTTTTTTTACTATTTCTTTTTCATATAAAAGTTTCAAAAATGCCTCTTCAATAACCATTTCAACATGATTATCATTGAAAAAAACAAAAATATCACGGATAATTGGTTCCGTACTGTTTTGATAATATTGTCCGTAAATTGCTACTTTCATTTTTTATAATTTACTAGAAAATTATTATTAAATGCTTAGATATTTTTCTAAATAGTCCGATCGATCTTTCAAGTTATTTAGAAAAACATCCTCTTTATATTCCGAAATGATGTCGTATCCGTACCTTCTAAAAGTTTGCAGAATTTCATTCATTCCACCCAAAACAATTTTAATGGTCACTTGAACTTTGTCAGGAGTAGTATTAGAAACATACAGTCCTAATATTTTCCCTTCATTGCTTTCCACAATTTGCACTACTTGACTCATTGTAAAATCTAAAATAGATTTCTCGACAATTATCACTCCTCCATGCTCTTTTACAAATGGAGTTTCGTAGAAATTATGAATTACCTCAGTAATTTCGTAATAACCAACATAAGTATTTTCATCGCTTAATACAGGAATAATAGTAGTACTATTTCTGGAAAAAACGTCCAAAACATCAACCCAAAACATCGATGTTCTTGCAAAAAATCCTTTCAAAGCATACCGGTAATCAGACACTTTTTTGCTTGAATCAAAAGTTTCAACCTCTTCTGAGGAAATACATCCGATATAAACTCCGTCTTCAATTACTGGGAAATGAGAAAATCGAGCTTCTTCAAAGAAATCAATAACCGATTCAATAGAATCGGAACTATTAATAGGTTTAAAATCGTTGTTTATATAATCGGTAATTTCTAACATTTAGTGATGTGGTTAAAACGACTGCAAAATAATCAAAATTTAGCATAAATCAACTTGTTTTACTTTGTATTTTTGTCAAGAATTAATAAGCAATAAGTCAATGACAAAATTAAGCGTAAATATTAATAAAATTGCTACATTAAGAAATGCACGCGGAGGAAACGCGCCCGATTTACTTAAAGTAGCCACTGATATTCAAAAATTTGGAGCCCAAGGAATTACGATTCATCCAAGGCCAGATGAGCGTCATATTCGATATCAAGATGCACGTGATTTAAAAAATATCGTTTATACCGAATACAATATAGAAGGAAATCCTGAACCACAATTTGTAAATTTAGTTTTAGAAGTAAAGCCGACGCAAGTAACTCTAGTTCCAGATGCAACCGATGCAATCACTTCAAATGCGGGTTGGAATACCATAAAACATCAAGATTTTTTAACCGAAATGGTACAGGAATTTAAGCGAAACGGAATAAGAACCTCCATTTTTGTCGATCCTACTTTAGAGATGATTGAAGGCGCAGCAAAAATTGGTACCGATAGAATCGAATTGTACACGGAACATTTTGCTCACCAATATGGATTGGGAAATAAATCAGGGATAGATTCCTATGTGGCGGCCTCAAAATTAGCCAACGAATTGAATTTAGGAATCAATGCTGGACACGATTTAAGCTTGGATAACATCCAATTTTTTAATCAAAACATACCTAATTTACTCGAGGTTTCCATTGGCCACGCCTTAATTTGTGAAGCGTTATATCTCGGATTAGACAATGTGGTAAACATGTATTTGCAAAAATTAAAATAATAATTGGGGCGTGACCGCAAGGGTCGGGCTGTACGTTGCAATCCACACAAAAAAGCGTGGGATTTCCTCTTCCATCCCTCACGCAACTCCAAACATCAATCATAATTATGCTCTATTCAAAAATTGAAGGTCAAGGAAAGCCGCTATTAATTCTCCACGGATTTATGGGAATGTCCGACAATTGGAAAACCCTTGGCGCACAATATTCACAAGAAGGATTTCAAGTTCATTTAGTAGATCTTCGAAATCACGGGCGCAGTTTTCATTCCGACATTTTCAATTATGAGGTTATGGTTCAAGATGTGGTGGATTACTGTCATGAAAATAATATTGAAAATAGTGATTGCATTGGACATTCTATGGGTGGAAAAGTAGCCATGCTTTTAGCAACCAAATTTCCAAATTTAATTGAAAAGCTTATTGTTGCCGATATAGGTCCTAAGTTTTATCCACAGCACCATCAAACTATTTTAGAAGGTCTAAATGCAATTGATTTCTCACAAAAACCGAGTAGGAGCGAGGTGGAAGAGACACTTTCAAAGTACATTACTGATTTTGGAACCCGACAATTTCTTTTGAAAAATTTGTATTGGATAGAACCTGGGCAATTGGCATTCCGGTTTAATTTACCCGTTTTTAATGCTCAAATTGAACAAATTGGAACGGCTCTTCCTGATAACGCTATTTTTGAAAAGCCGACATTATTTATTCGAGGAGGAAATTCCAACTATATTCTTGATTCCGATTTTGACCAAATAATAGAACATTTTCCCTTAGCAGTTATCAATACCATTTCTAACGTAGGACATTGGCTTCATGCCGAAAAACCCCAGGAATTTTTTGAACTTACTACTAATTTCTTGAAAATGTAATTTGACATTAATTATTTATTAAATTTATATCTGTAAAAAAATAGACTATCATGAAGTTATTAATGAAAATTGTATTTAGTTCAATAATAGTAATGTTCCTTTCTCATTTTATAAAAGGAGTATATGTTGAAAATTTTATCACCTCTATTATTGTAGCCATAGTTTTAGGATTGCTAAATGTGTTTGTCAAACCAATACTTATTCTTTTCACTCTTCCAGTAACTGTATTTACTTTGGGTTTATTTCTACTGGTGATCAATGCAATTTTGATTTTATTGTGTGCTAAAATTGTTGGTGGTTTCAGAGTAGATTCCTTTTTTACTGCTTTAATTTTTAGTATCGTTCTTTCGCTTTTACAATCTATTATGTATCGTTTATTAAAAGACGAAAAAAATTAAGTAGGATGAAAAAGGGTTTGTCATTTCGCTTAATTTTAATTTCATTTCTGTCCTTATTTTTCTTTTCTTCCTCAATTGGTTTAACTACCAAATATCCGGCTTTACAGGATTACAATCCTTTTGCCTATTTACCTACTTCTACCACAAAGCAAGTAATTAAGCACAGTTATTATGCACTTTCTTACAATGAAAAATACGAACAAGCTGAATGGGTTTCCTATTTCTTAAGAAGTGAAAATGAAGGTATTGGTCATTTTAAAAGACCTCGATTTATCAACGATCTTAAAGTATCCACTGAATCTGCTGCTTCTGATAACTATAAAAAATCGGGTTACGATAGAGGTCATTTATGTGCTGCTGCTGATATGAGGTTTTCAAAAAGTGCCTACGATGAAACTTTTTTTACTTCCAATATTTCTCCTCAAAAGCACAATTTTAATGACGGGATTTGGAAGAAATTAGAAGAAAAATCCAGGTATTGGGCAACCAAATACAATGGGATTTATGTGGTTACGGGAGGAATATTACAAAAAGGATTACCAACAATTGGCTTTGAAAAAGTAGCAATTCCAAATTATTTTTATAAAATACTCTATTGTAATTATCAAGGGAAAAATAAAATGGTCGCCTTTTTAATGCCAAGTGTTAATAGCAAAGAGCCGTTGTATAAGTTTGTTGTTTCAGTTGATTCAATTGAAAAAATGACTGGAATTGACTTTTTCCCTCAATTAAACGACGAAGTTGAAAGTGAACTTGAGCGAAAAAGCGATTATAAAGCTTGGGCTTTTTGATATTTTAATTACCACTCATTTACTTTATTGGCATCCATTTTTAAGAAAATAAACAATAAAATTGTAAAGCCCCAAAGTCCTGAGCCTCCATAGGAAAAGAAGGGTAGCGGCACTCCAATGGTTGGAAAAATCCCTGCAACCATTGCTATGTTCACAAAGAAGTGAATGAATAAAATTCCCGCAACGCATTGTCCATAAATCCTACTAAATTTTGTTTTTTGTCTTTCTGCGAGATAGATAATCCTCAATAATAAGCCAGCAAATAATCCAATTACAATTAATGAACCGAGAAATCCCCATTCTTCACCAACGGTTGTAAAGATATAATCGGTATGTTGTTCAGGAACAAATCCTCCTTTTGTTTGTGTGCCTTCAAGGAATCCTTTCCCAAACCAACCTCCAGAACCGATAGCAATTTCCGACTGATTGGTATTATAACCAATACCTTTCATATCTACTTCTTTACCCAATAAAATATTGAAACGGTCGCGGTGGTGTTGTTTAAAAACGTGATCAAAAACATAATCTACAGAAAAAACATAACCTGAGATCAATACAAATAATATTGAGCTTGCAATAATATTTCTATTTCCAATTCTGCTTTTTAAATAATAAAATACAATAGCAATTAGCGCCATTATAGCTACTGCCCAAGGTTCAAATAGCAATGACAATACAAATAAGATTATTGCCACAAAACCAGTCCATAAATACCATGAGGGCAATCCTTCTCTGTAAAGTACAAGAAAAAATACGCTATAAATTAAAGCACTTCCAGGATCGGGTTGAGGTAAAATCAACATTACTGGTAGAAAAATAATTAAAAGCGTTTGTATTTGTCTGTTTAAGTCTTTTAAATTTACTTGGACATCACTTAAATATTTAGCTAATGCTAATGCTGTTGCTGCTTTTGCAAATTCTGAAGGTTGTAAAGTGAAACTTCCAATTGCATACCAACAACGCTGTCCCGCGATGGTTTTTCCAGCTACAAATAAGCCCGCTAATAAAACTAAAGAGACGCCAAAAATAACACTAGAATACTTTTCATAGAATTTTCCATCTACTGCCAATATTATAAATATCATTGGGATAGTAAAGAAAATGAACAGCATTTGTTTACCATATATTTGTGTAAAGTCAAAAAGCGATGCGTCTTCAACTGATGAGGATAATGAAGAGGAATAAATATTCAACCAACCTAATATTACCAAAATAATATAGATAGCTACGCTTATCCAATCTAAGTTACTTGTTACGCTTTGGTTTTTCATTTCAATTAATTCTCAGGACTTTCTTCCATTTTTGGTATCAATAATGAGTCTACTTTCGTTTTAAAATACTTATCATATTCACTTTGCAAACTCACTTCAAACATTCTTTTTTCCAAATCCGTTCGCGAAATCTTCCCTTTTAGATATTTTTCAATCATTAAAACGGCAATCGGACCAGCATTTCTAGCACCATAATACCCGTTTTCTACAAGAACAGCGATTGCAATTTTAGGGCGATCCTTTGGTGCAAAAGCTACAAATATCGAGTGATCTTGAAGTTTAGTTCTCTTACCATTAATTTTTGCGAAATTTTCAGCGGTTCCTGTTTTTCCACAAATATCAATTCCTTCAACTTGAAGAGCATTTCCGGTACCTCCTGGATAATTGAATACCCCAAATAAACCTTCAACAACTGGTTCAAAATATTTTCTGTCAATTGTTGTTTGATGCTTTATTCTATATTTTGGGTCAATTTGTTCGCCTTTAATTTTTTTAATAATGTGAGGGGTGTAATAATATCCTCTATTGGCAACAGTTGCCATCATATTGGCTAATTGAATCGGAGTCATTAATACCTCTCCCTGTCCAATCGCATTAGAAACAATTGTTTTACTATCCCAATGCCAACCTGGATACATTCTATTATAGGTATTACCTGTTGGAACTTTTCCTTTTTTTCCCGTTGGTAAATCGTAGCCCATAAATTGGCCTAAGCCAAAGCTTTTTACATGATTACTCCAAATATTTACTGCCGATTCTGGTCTCAAATATTTATTGATAATTTTCATGTATACATTTCCGAAATAAGAATTACAAGACAAAGCAATTCCGTTGTGCAATTGATGAGGTCCTGATCCGTGACATTTCATAAATCTTCCACGCGCATAACTAAATCCATGGTTACACATGAAAGTAGTTTGCTCATTAATTACCTTTTCTTGCAAACCTATCAATCCTGTCAAAATTTTAAAAGGAGAGCCGGGAGGATATTCAGCTAATAATCCTCGGTCGTAGAGCGGTTTTGAAATAGAATCGTTATATAATTTAGTGTAATTTTTTGAACGCTGACGACCCACAAGAATTGCTGGATCATAAGATGGAGCTGTAACTAGAGCTAAAATTTCACCTGATGAAGGTTCAATCGCTACAATTCCGCCACGTTTATTTATCATTAATTGTTCACCATATTTTTGTAATTCTGCTGAAATAGATAGATTTATATCCTCACCTTGAACGGCAATTGTATCGTATTTCCCTTCTTTATAGGAACCTATTTCTCTATTAAATTTGTCTTTTTGGATGTATTTTACTCCCTTTATTCCACGAAGAATTTTCTCGTAACTTTCTTCAACTCCTTGTTTTCCAATTAAATCACCACTATTGTAATATGGGTTTTTGGCAATTTCACGTTCACTAACTTGAGTAATAAATCCGAAAACGTTAGCTCCAGCAGTTATTTGATAATCCCTTAATGAACGCTTTTGAATATAGAAACCTTCAAATTTTCTGATTTTTTCCTGAAAAGCAGCATATTCTAATTTATTTAATTGCGGTAAAAAAACAGATGGAAGTCGTGGGCTATAAATTTTTGCTTTTGCCATTCTCTCATCAAAGAATTCTTTTGTGATGTTCAATAATAGACAAAATTCAGCAGTATCAATTTTTTTTAGTTCACGAGGAATCACCATGATGTCATAAGAGGGCTGATTGGCAACTAATAATTTACCAT
>CALPNL020000016.1 GCA_943324925.2 Chitinophaga pinensis
ATTTTTTTGGAGCTATTTCCAGCTGTTCGCTAAATCACCGCAAGGGCTGAAATATAGCTATAACCTGCCTGCCGGCAGGTAGGTCAGGGCTAAAAAAGATCAAGAATTACTATGGAAAATCCGTTAGAAGAAACAAAACAAAAAAAACCTTGGCTCAAAATTGTGAGCAATAAATACCTTTTAATTTCACTACTATTTGGTGTTTGGATGCTATTTTTAGACAACTATTCCTACATGGATCAAAGACAGATTAATAACCAAATTGATGAATTACAAGACAATAAAAAATACTACCAAGACGAAATCAGAAAAGATAAAGAAAATATCAAATTACTGAAAAATCAAGACCAAGTAGAAAAGTATGCGCGGGAAAAATATTATATGAAAAGAGAAAATGAAGAGGTTTACATTGTTGAATATGAAGGCGATACAATAAAAAAATAAAAATGAAAAAATCTTTATTCTCTGAATTTGATCCTATTTCCTCCAAGCAGTGGAAACAAAAAATACAATTCGAACTCAAAGGCGAAGATTATAATGATACCCTAATTTGGAATTCCCCTGAAAATATTAAGGTGAAGCCATTTTACAACGAGGAAGACTTACCAGATAATTTACCGATAAATTCAAACACAAATGGATTTAAAATAGGTCAAAATATATTTGTTTTCGACCTTGAAAAATCAATCGAAAGAGCTTTAGAATCAATTAACCGAGGGGCAGATCGTATAATTTTCACCATCGAGAATGAAGAAATTGATGTTGTTAAACTCCTAGAAAAAATCCCACTAGCTACTTGTGAAATTTACTTTAACCTGAATTTTATTTCAGTAGAATACATTTCTAAAATTGAGGCTATTGCAAAATATAAAAATGCGAAAATATATTGTAATTTAGATCCTATTGGACAATTGGCAAAAGATGGAAATTGGTTTAAAACCCAAGAAAAAGACAATTTTGAAACGCTAAATTTGATTTCAAAACAAGTTTCAAATAGCTCAATTATAAGTATAAATAGTTCCTTATATCAAAATGCTGGTGCAAATATAGTACAAGAATTAGCGTATTCATTAGCTCACGCCAACGAATATTTAAACCGAATAACCACTATCAACCAACCTATAGTTTTTAAGATTTCAGTTGGAACCAACTACTTTTTTGAAATCGCAAAATTGCGTGCATATAGAATTTTATTCAATAGTATTGCTAAAGAATTCAACCCGTGTTTAGAGTGCCATTTGGTGGTAACACCTACCAAAAGAAACAAAACAATTTACGACTACAATGTGAATATGTTACGCACCACAACCGAATGCATGTCGGCGATTATTGGAGGCGCTGATACAATTGCTAATCTTCCCTACGATGCGTTATACCATAAAGACAATGAATTTGGTGATAGAATTGCAAGAAATCAGTTGTTAATTTTAAAAAATGAAAGCTACTTTGACAAAGTCAATAACCCAGCCGACGGAACTTATTATATAGAAAACTTAACACAACAATTGGCTGAAAAAGCACTTATTTTATTTAAAGATATTGAAGCAAATGGTGGTTTTCTGAAACAATTGAATGAAGGAATTATCAAAAGAAAAATTCAAGAAAGTGCTGATAAAGAACAAGAATTGTTCGATTCAGGGAAGGAAGTTCTATTGGGAACCAATAAATACCCAAACAAAGACGATAAAATGAAACACGATTTAGAATTGTTTCCATTTGTAAAAGTAAACCCACGAAAAACATTGATTACGCCTATCATTGAAAAAAGATTAGCCGAAAAAATTGAGCAAGATAGATTAGGAAAAGAATAATGAAAAGAAAAGATTTACAACATATTACTTTATTCGAACAAGAGAATCATAGCGTTTTAGAAGCTGAAAAGAAATCAGAAGCTTTTAAAACTGCAGAAGATATTCTACTAAATCCATCTTACTCAAAATCAGATATTGAAAATTTAGAACATTTGGATTTTGGAGCTGGATTTGCCCCATTTTTACGTGGTCCTTATACGACAATGTTTGTTAGAAAACCATGGACAATCCGACAATATGCAGGTTTTTCAACTGCCGAAGAAAGCAACGCCTTTTACAGACGAAATTTAGCAGCGGGACAAAAAGGACTTTCTATTGCATTTGATTTACCAACCCACCGTGGTTACGATTCAGACCATGAACGTGTGGTTGGTGACGTTGGAAAAGCAGGAGTAGCTATCGATTCTGTTGAAGATATGAAAGTTTTATTCGACCAAATTCCTTTGAACGAAATGTCGGTTTCTATGACAATGAATGGAGCGGTATTACCGATAATGGCTTTCTATATTGTTGCAGCAGAAGAACAAGGAGTATCCCCAGAACAACTTTCTGGCACAATACAAAACGATATTTTGAAAGAATTTATGGTTAGAAATACCTATATCTATCCTCCCACTCCCTCAATGAAAATTATTGCAGATATATTTGAGTATACAAGCAGAAAAATGCCAAAATTCAATTCGATTTCTATTTCAGGATATCATATGCAAGAGGCTGGAGCTAACGCAGATATTGAATTGGCTTATACATTAGCAGATGGATTAGAATACATACGAACCGGACTTTCAACGGGAATGAAAATTGACGAGTTTGCCCCTCGCCTCTCTTTTTTCTGGGCAATTGGAATGAATCATTTTATGGAAATTGCGAAAATGCGAGCTGCAAGAATGATTTGGGCTAAATTAGTAAAGCAATTTAATCCTAAGGATGAAAAATCACTGGCTTTAAGAACCCATTGTCAAACTTCGGGTTGGAGTTTAACTGAACAAGATCCTTTTAATAACGTGGCTCGAACTTGCATTGAAGCAACGGCAGCAGCTTTTGGAGGAACACAATCATTACATACTAATGCCTTGGATGAGGCCATCGCCTTACCAACCGATTTCTCCGCACGAATAGCGCGAAATACCCAAATATATTTACAAGAAGAAACTAAAATTACCAAAACGGTTGACCCTTGGGCAGGAAGTTACTATGTAGAAAGTTTAACCAATGAAATAGCTCAAAATGCTTGGAAATTAATTGAAGAAGTCGAAGAATTAGGTGGGATGACTAAAGCTATTGAAGCCGGAATTCCAAAACTTCGAATTGAAGAAGCAGCAGCACGAAAACAAGCACGAATTGATAGTGGTCAAGATATTATTGTTGGAATAAATAAATATCGATTAGAAAAAGAAGATCCTTTACATATTTTAGATGTTGATAATGAGATGGTTCGCAATCAACAAGTAGAACAATTACATCAAATAAAAGCAACAAGAGATTCAAACAAAGTAAAAGAAAAATTAGAACAATTAGTTGAAACTGCAAAAACTGGAAAAGGCAACTTATTAGAAATTGCAATTGAAGCTGCGCGTTACAGAGCCACGTTGGGCGAAATAAGCGATGCTTTAGAAACTGTTTTTGGAAGATATAAGGCTCAAATTAAATCCTTTAGCGGCGTGTACAGTAAAGAAATTAAAGACGACAGTAGTTTTGAAAAAGCAAAACAGATGGCAGACGAATTTGCAAAGCAAGAAGGTCGCCGTCCTAGAATTATGATTGCAAAAATGGGCCAAGATGGTCATGATAGAGGAGCAAAAGTAGTAGCCACCGGTTATGCCGATGTGGGTTTTGATGTGGATATAGGTCCTTTATTTCAAACTCCAGCCGAAGCGGCAAAACAAGCAATTGAAAATGATGTTCATATTCTAGGAGTTTCATCATTGGCTGCCGGTCACAAAACTCTAGTGCCACAAGTAATTGAAGAATTAAAAAAATACGGGCGTGAAGATATTATGGTAGTTGTTGGTGGTGTAATTCCAGCTCAAGATTATCAATTTTTATTCGATAAAGGCGCCGTAGCTGTATTTGGTCCTGGCACTAAAATTAGCGAAGCTGCGATTAAGATTTTAGAAATCTTAATACAATAACCAAACCTGACAGGTTTTGAAAACCTGTCAGATGTATGACCAAAACTATTTCTTATATTTACAATTCAAAAAAAACAAACTATGAATTTTTCAGCAAAAATGCTTCGTGATGATGCCCTGGTGGATAAAGTGATTGTAATTACAGGTGGTGGAAGTGGTTTAGGTAAAGCGATGACCAAGTACTTCATGGAATTGGGTGCTAAAGTGGCAATTACATCGCGAGATATAGAAAAATTAAAAACTACTTCGGCTGAATTGGAAGCTGAAACTGGAGGTACTTGCCTTCCTGTTCAATGTGATGTTCGTCATTATGAAGAAGTAGAAACAATGTTGAAAGAAGTTTTAAAAGTCTATGGAAAAGTAGATGTATTATTGAATAATGCAGCAGGAAATTTCATCTCCCCAACAGAGCGCCTTTCCGCAAATGCTTTTGATACCATAATTGATATCGTATTAAAAGGTTCAAAAAACTGTACTTTGGCTTTTGGAAAACATTGGATAGATACCAAACAAGAATCATCAACGGTTTTAAATATTGTAACGACTTATGCTTTTACAGGATCTGCTTATGTGGTTCCAAGTGCGACTGCAAAAGCAGGTGTGTTGGCAATGACAAGAAGTTTAGCAGTTGAATGGGCAAAATACGGAATTAGAACCAACGCAATTGCGCCAGGACCCTTTCCTACAAAAGGAGCTTGGGACCGATTACTACCAGGAGACTTAAAAGAAAAATTTGATTTATCGAAAAAAGTGCCTTTAAAAAGAGTTGGAGATCACCAAGAATTAGCCAATCTAGCCGCCTATTTGGTTTCTGATTTTTCAGCTTATATTAATGGAGAAGTCATCGTAATTGATGGTGGTGAATGGCTAAAAGGAGCTGGACAGTTTAATTTATTAGAGGCAGTTCCTGAAGAAATGTGGGATATACTTGAAATGATGATTAAAGCGAAAAAGAATTCGTAAATTTATTTTACCTTAATATAAAAATGGAGAACGTAATTGTTCTCTTTTTTTTTAGCCCTGATGGAAGGGAAAATCCCGAGCTTTTTAGCGAGGATTTGGAAGGAGAGCAGGATAATGCTCCAAATAAAAAAATTAATTAATGCGTAACAAATAATTAGTATTTTTACAAAAATCTATTTTCTTGAACTCAAAAAATAAAATGTCGGCGCTACATGAAAAAGCTGGAATTTCGCCTCCCGAAATGATCAGTGGTAAAAGCGTGGATAAAATTCACGATTTTAGAAAGAAGCAACCTTCATCAAAAGAATTGATCGAAGGAATCTTAAGTGGAAATATAACTGCTTTAAGCCGCGCAATAACCTTAGTTGAAAGTACTAATGTATCACATTTGGTTAAAGCAAATGAAGTAGTAAATGCTAGTTTGCCTCATGCCAATAAATCGATTCGGATAGGTATTACAGGGGTTCCTGGCGTTGGGAAAAGTACTTTTATTGAAGCCTTTGGTAAATATTTAACCAGTTTAGGGAAAAAAGTAGCCGTTCTAGCAGTTGATCCGAGCAGTACAATTTCTCATGGTAGTATTTTGGGTGATAAAACGAGAATGGAAGAATTAGTCAAAGACAAAAACGCCTATATTCGACCATCGGCATCCGGAGAAACTCTAGGAGGTGTTGCTCGAAAAACACGTGAAACCATTACCCTTTGTGAAGCTTGTGGTTTTGATACAATCATTATTGAAACGGTGGGAGTTGGTCAGAGCGAAACTGCTGTTCACAGTATGGTTGACTTCTTTTTATTATTAAAAATTGCTGGTGCTGGAGATGAATTACAAGGAATAAAACGTGGAATTATGGAAATGGCAGATGCGATTGTGATCAATAAATCAGACGGTGATAATATAAAAAAATCAAATTTAGCAAAAGTTGAATTTGGACGTGCGCTACATTTATTTCCAACAAAAAAATCAGGGTGGATTCCTACCACTTCAACCTGTAGTTCAATTACTCGTGAGGGAATTCCTGAAGTTTGGGAAACGATAAACAAATATGTTTCTCAAACACAAATGAACAATTTCTTCTTTGACAAAAGGAAAGACCAGAATCACTATTGGATGTTAGAAACCATAAATGAACAACTGAAAACCAATTTTTACCATCATCCAGATATTGAAAAATTATTAGATGTAAATAAAAAAGCGGTGCAAAATGATGAAATATCACCTTTTGCAGCCGCTCAACTATTATTAAATAAGTATTATAAATAATACTAATTCCGTTTAATTTATTGAATCGTTTTGATTTGATTCTCTTTAATGTTAAATGCCTTTACTACTGCATTGTAATCATTAAAATCTACCGCTTTATTGTATTTGTTTGAAAAATACCCCGGGATAATTACCACTCTAAAAAGTTGATTTTGAGACCAAGCAGCTCCTAAAGTTGCTAAATCAAAGTCAGATTCAAGGAATAAATTAATGTCGTTTCTTGTGAAATCAAAATTGTAATCTAATTCCCCTTGAGCTAGGTAAACCGCTTGTGGTAATTGTCTCCAAACATTTTGATTATTAATTAGATCAAACGATCGATAAACTAAAACCATATCCGAACTGTAAATTGGTGGATTTAAAGTAATTAGCTTTGAATAGTTATTCGCTGCAGTAAATGAAGTTCTAACTTCGAAAACTTCAGCTAGAAGATCTGCACTGATTTCTTCTTTTGTAGTACAACCTTGAAATAAAAAAGATGCTGAAATTGCTAAAAGTAAAATGATTCGTTTCATAATATATTTATTTAGTTAAGCCAAAAGTATTTCAAAAATCAATCCAAAAAAAAAAATTATGATTTTTTTAATGAAAATAATATAAAGTACATTTGCAAGTATGAAACTATACATGATAATGGTGGGATGTCGCCCTGAAGGGAGATTCACCGAACAACACGATATCTTTTTTGGAATTGGAAATTCATTAAAAGAAATGGTTCCTCAGTTAAAATCCTTTTGGCCTGAAGTCAAAGGTAGAATACATATTGATGCCTGGAGAGAGGTTAATATTGTTGATAATCATAAAATTGAAATTGTTTCCAAGGAGGAGGCTGTTGCAAATACAACTCAGCTTTACTTTATAAATCTAGGTGGTTATAAGGAAAATGAATTTGAAGAATATCATTATAAAATTATAACAACTGGAGATACATTGGCAGAAGCCACCAAAAAAGCAAAAGCAACAAGTTTTTACAAACACTACGACTTTCCAGGTGCAAACTCACACATAGATGACAAATATGGAATTGCTGTGGATGATATTTATAAAATTGAGGAAATTCTAACCCCTGAATTAAAAGAAAAATTTGCTTTAAAAATCACAGAAATAGAAAATGCAATTGAAGACGATTTGCATATTGGGTATTTGAAATTGGAGAAAATAATGTAGTATTTACCGTAATATTATTTGGTTGCTTTCTTCAATATTCTTGGCAGATTTAGTCAATAAATTGATGAAGTCGATCTTTATTTTTTGCTTTGGATTATCAACAGGAGTTACTATAACTCTGAGAATATTCTTTTCGTCAATTAAATAACTATCGTAATTATCGTCTACAATAGTTCCGTCAATTTGAAAAACAGGTACATTTTCACTCGAACTAACATATTTTGATTTGAATTCACTAAGACTCATATAATTATATTTACTTGGAGTTTTACCTTGAATCATTATTTTGCCAAAGTACTTTACTGAATCAATTAAGGTGTCTTTTTTTACGACATTTACTGAAGTTATATTTTCAGGATTTATGGTTGATAATAAAGAATAGCTTACTAATTTTCCATTAAAAAAAATAGCAGGTGGATTTGGATTATTAGAAATTTTATTATTATTGTAAACTACTTTAATAACCGTATCGTTAACAGTTACAGGTTTAGTAATATTCAAACCCTTTACTTTGCCTGTAAGTTGTCCAACAGTGGTCATTGAAAACAGAACTGTAATTAGTAAAAATTTAAATTTCATATTTTTAATTGAAGTTTAATTGAATTTATAGATATTGAATTTATTGAAAGTAATTCTACAAAAAGCAGGATAAGCGATTCAAACACTTTTTGTGTACTATTACTCTGCAATCCCTTTAAAACAGGATAAGCGATTCATACACTTTTTGCGGTCTAGTACTCTGCAATCCCGCTAAAGCGGGATAAGCGATTCACGCACTTTTTGCGAAGCAAAAAGTGGTTCTCTGCTTACATATTTCTTCTATACTGACCGCCAACTTGAAATAAAGCACTTGTAATTTGACCCAATGAACAAATTTTGGTAGCTTCCATTAAGTGAGCAAATAAGTTTTCATTTTTAATAGCCGCATCTTGTAAATCGCTCAAGTATTGGTTCACTTTATCTCCGTTAGTTTGATGAAGATTATTCAACATATCAATTTGATATTGCTTTTCTTCTTCCGTTGCACGTATAACTTCTGCTGGAATAATTGTTGGTGATCCTTTAGAACTTAGAAAGGTATTTACTCCAATAATTGGAAATTCGCCAGTGTGTTTTAAAGTTTCATAATACAAGCTTTCTTCTTGAATTTTAGATCGTTGGTACATGGTTTCCATTGCTCCAAGCACTCCTCCACGCTCCGTAATTCTATCAAATTCATCTAAAACTGCCGCTTCAACCAAGTCGGTTAATTCTTCAATAATGAAGGCTCCTTGAATTGGATTTTCATTTTTAGCCAATCCCAATTCTTTATTAATTATCAGCTGAATTGCCATAGCGCGCCGCACTGATTCTTCTGTAGGAGTGGTTATTGCTTCATCATAAGCATTGGTATGTAACGAGTTACAGTTATCGTAAATGGCATACAACGCTTGTAATGTAGTCCGGATATCGTTAAAATCAATTTCTTGAGCATGTAACGAACGTCCCGATGTTTGAATGTGATATTTCAACATTTGTGCTCTTTCGTTAGCACCATATTTATATTTCATGGCTTTCGCCCAAATTTTACGCGCTACACGACCAATAACTGAATACTCTGGGTCAATTCCATTAGAGAAAAAGAACGATAAATTAGGTCCAAAATCGTTGATATCCATTCCACGACTTAAATAATATTCCACGTAAGTGAAACCATTTGAAAGTGTAAATGCTAGTTGGGAAATTGGGTTTGCACCCGCTTCCGCAATATGATAACCGGAAATAGATACCGAATAAAAATTTCTTACTTTATTATTAATAAAATAGTCTTGAACGTCACCCATTAATCGAAGGGCAAATTCTGTTGAAAATATGCAGGTATTTTGAGCTTGATCCTCTTTTAAAATATCTGCTTGAACTGTTCCTCGAACTTGTGAAAGTGTTTTTGCTTTTATTTCATTATAAACTGTTGCAGGTAAAACTAAATCACCTGTAACACCCAAAAGCATTAAGCCTAAACCGTTATTCCCTTCTGGTAAATCCCCTTGATATTGAGGTCTAGCGGTACCTTTTTGTTTATAAATAGCAGCTATTTTGTTCTCAACTTCTTTTTCTAAACCGTTCTCTTTAATATAAATTTCGCATTGTTGATCAATGGCGGCGTTCATAAAAAATCCTAATAACATTGGTGCTGGACCATTGATTGTCATACTTACCGAAGTCAAAGCATGCACTAAATCGAAACCGGAATACAGTTTTTTAGCGTCGTCTAAACAACAAATAGAAACACCGGCATTTCCAATTTTACCATAAATATCAGGTCGAATATGAGGATCGTTTCCATATAAAGTTACGCTGTCAAAAGCAGTTGAAAGTCGTTTTGCAGGTAATCCTGCACTTACATAATGAAACCTTTTATTAGTTCGTTCTGGTCCTCCTTCACCCGCAAACATTCTCGATGGATCCTCGCCTTCTCTTTTAAAAGGATATAAACCTGCTGTAAATGGAAATTCTCCAGGTACATTTTCTTGTAAATTCCATCTTAATAAATCACCCCATGCCTCGTACTTAGGTAAGGTAATTTTAGGAATTTGAGTGTGAGATAAACTCTCTGTATGAGTAGCAATATTAATTTCTTTATCGCGTACTTTAAAAGTATAAATTGGATTTTTATACTTCGCTATTTTATGATTCCAATTCAAAATAATTTCCCAATTGTAAGGATCCAAATCCATTTTTATTTTCTCAAACTGACTTAACAATAGAGAAATTAATACTTTATCATCTTGATTTGAATTGTTGGAATTGGTAATCTCTAAACCTGTTTTTGAAAGCATTGGTTCTACTCCTGAAATACTTTCAATAGCTTTAAATATACCGTATAATTTTTGAGCTACTTTTTGTTGTACAATTGCCGTTACATCATATTTCCGATTGTTTTCAGCAATTTCAGATAAATAACGGGTTCTATGAGGAGGGATTACAAATATTTTCTCGCTCATCTCACGAGTGATTTTGAAAGTAGATTTTAAATTGCTATCCGTTTTCTCTACAATTTTATCCATTATAGATTTGTAAAGCGTATTCATTCCAGGATCATTAAATTGAGAGGCGATAGTGCCAAAAACTGGCATTTCATCTGGGTTTACGTCCCAAAGATTATGATTTCGTTGGTATTGCTTTTTAACATCACGAAGCGCATCTAGAGCGCCACGCTTATCAAATTTATTCAATGCTACTAAATCAGCAAAATCAAGCATGTCGATTTTTTCTAATTGTGTGGCAGCACCAAATTCAGGAGTCATCACATAGAGTGAAACATCAGAATGATCCATAATTTCTGTATCCGATTGTCCAATTCCTGAAGTTTCAAGGATAATAATATCGTAGTTGGCCGCCTTTAAAACTTGAATTGCATCAGCTACATATTTAGAAAGTGCTAAATTAGATTGGCGTGTTGCTAACGAACGCATATAAACACGAGGATTATTAATTGCATTCATTCTAATTCTATCTCCTAATAAAGCGCCTCCTGTTTTTCTTTTAGAAGGATCAACTGAAATTAATCCAATTGTTTTTTCTGGAAAATCAATTAAAAAACGACGAACTAATTCGTCTACCAAAGAAGATTTTCCTGATCCTCCCGTTCCTGTAATTCCTAAAACTGGTGTTTTTGAATTTTTATTCTTTAGTTGTATTTTCTCTAAAAATGGTTTCGCAACTTCGGGAAAATTTTCTGCTGAGGAAATTAATCTTGCAATGGATTTTGGATTTTTATCTTCTAAATGGTTTTCTTCATCTTTGATAATATCGCCAATTGCAAAATCAGATTTTTGAACCAAATCATTTATCATACCTTGCAAACCCATTGCACGACCATCGTCTGGAGAATAGATTCTGGTGATCCCATAGTCCTGCAAATCGGCTATTTCAGAGGGTAAAATTACACCTCCGCCTCCACCAAAAATCTTGATGTGATCCGCTCCTTTTTGCTTTAGTAAGTCAAACATATATTTGAAATACTCGTTGTGACCCCCTTGATAGGAAGTTATTGCTATTGCATTGGCATCTTCTTGAATTGCTGTGTTTACTACTTCTTCAACGCTTCTATCGTGACCCAAATGAATCACCTCAACACCGGTAGATTGAATAATTCTACGCATGATATTTATTGCAGCATCGTGTCCATCAAAAAGTGAAGCAGCGGTTACAATTCGAACTTTATGAACAGGGATATAAGGTTTTTGATCTACCATTTATGAATGTGATAATTTTGAACGTGCAATTTACGAGTTTTTTAAAAATTATTTATAAATAATCGAAAAAAACATACTTAATGATAATTAGAAATTTCAGATATAATTATAACTTCTAAATCACTCAAAACTCTAGCCCTGATAGAAGCGACATCCCACGCCCTTGCGTGGATATAGCGAATAGCAGGAAAAGCTCCAAATAAAAAAATTGGTATGGAGTTTGTTTAGAACTAAAAAAAATATTCAAATGAAAAATGTTCTGATTTCCTTATTATTTGTGCCTGTGTTTAGTTTCGCACAATTTGGCGACCTAAAAAAATTAGCGGAGAGTAAAATTCAAAAAATAACTAATATCCCTAAAACAAACACTTTGCCGGATATTAGTGCAGGTTTAAAGGAGGCATTGAATAATGGTATTACAAAACAGGTATCAAAGTTGACTGCTGAAGATGGGTTTTACAAAAATGAGTTGGTAAAAATTTTATTACCGGAAGAATTACAGAAAGTAGATAAAGCATTAAGAAATTTAGGAATGTCAAATTTGGCAGATCAAGGATTAGTAGTTTTAAATAGAGCTGCTGAAGATGCTGTTAAGGAAGCTACACCAATATTTGTAGATGCGGTGAAAAACATGAATTTTAATGATGCGAAAAGCATTTTAATGGGAAATGAAAAAGCGGCTACTACCTATTTAGAAACTGCTACTTCAACCGCTTTGTATGCTAAATTTAGTCCAGTTATTGCATCTTCTTTGAACAAAGTAAATGCTGATAAAATTTGGAGTCAAATTATTTCGAAATACAATTCAATTCCATTGGTAAAAAAAGTAAATCCAGATTTAAATGATTATGTTACCAAAGAAACGATGAAAGGGGTTTTTACTATGATTGCAATTGAAGAAAAAGAGATTCGAAAAAATTTACAATCAAGGACTTCGAGTTTACTACAAAGTGTTTTTTCAATGCAGGATAAAAAATAAATAACAAATTGATAACTATATTTTAACTTGAAAATTGCAAATCTTAAAGACTTTTGCTGTGTAGTTTAAAATTAGTAAATTAAGTTATTAGGGAATTAAACCGCTTCTTTCGGGAAGTGGTTTTTTTTTATACTTTATTTAAAAATGAAATTACGGTGGAATTAAATGTAAGTGGCTGTTCAATATTTACCACATGACCACATTGCTGAACTACAAATAGTTGAGAGGATTTAAAATGCTTCTCTACCACTTTTCTAACAGACGGGAGAAACATATAATCTTCTTCACCCATAATATAAAGTGTAGGAATACTCAATTCTTCTTGACGGAACCATTTTAAAATTGGGTTGATTTCAGCGGTTAACTTAAACCATTTTATAAACTCTTTTTGGTATAACTTCTTGGCTTCGTTAATAAACAGCAAACGAGATTGTTTGTGATTTTTATTGGGCATGATAACAAAAGCAAAGAATTTATATAATACTAAATAAGGTAAAACATATTTAAACATATTACCTAATCTCATCAAGATTTGTGATCTAAAATTCATTTTTAGAATTGCACCACCAAGGATCATACTTTGTACCCGTTCTGGGTGCATTTCTGCCAGTTGACGGATGAGAATGGTGCCTAAAGATATTCCAACAAAATGTGATTTTTCAATTTTAAGATGGTCTAATACTTCTAAAATATCATTGGCTAAAGCCGAAAAAGTATATTTTTGTTTAAAAGCTTTTTTTATTTGTTGGTTGGAATTTCCATGACCTCTTAAATCCAGTAACAATACATTGTAGTGCTTTTGAAAATCTCGAATTTGCTTGAACCAAATGGAAGAACTACCTCCCGCTCCATGAACAAAAGTAACCCATTGGGCGTCTTTCTCTTTTTCATAAACGGTAAAATGGATCATCTTTTTTTTGTAAATATAGATTAAATCTTCGAAAAAAATTAATATCAGAGACATATTAACACGTAGACAGCGATTAAAAAAAATAGTATTGTATAGTTTATATATAGGTAGTTTATAATTTTAAAGTAATTTAATTTGTTAGTTTTGTTTCAAGTATTTACAAACGTACTTTTTAGCTTATGCGCAATTTTATTTTAGTATTTGTTTTATTATTTTCCATAAATTCATTTTCACAATCACAAATATCGCAAGATAATTTTGAAGGAAATTCTACTATAACAACCTGGTTTGGGGATAGCTGTGGCATGGATAATTCATTTGTAAATCCGTTTCAGAACGGGATCAATACATCAGCTAAAGTTTTAAAATATACAGACGCAGGTGGGCAATATGCTAATGTTCGTTTTGATGCAGGTTTTAATTACAACTTGAATACAAGTAGCGTTTTTACATTTAAAATATACGTTCCTTCAAGCGGAATTACCGGGAATCAAAACAACCAAGTTTCATTAAAGTTACAAAACGGGACTGTTACTTCCCCTTGGGCTACCCAATGTGAAATAATTAAACCGCTTCTTTTAAACCAATGGCAAACTATAACCTTTAATTTTGCAACTGACAATTTTATTAATTTAGATCCTACTTCTCAAAATCCTATGAATCGCTCGGATTTCAATAGAGTTTTGATTCAAATAAATGGAGAAAATAATACCTCCCAAGTTACAGCTTATATAGATGATTTTTACTATTCTGGTGCAGCCACTCTTTTCAATACTTTAGTTTGGAGCGATGAATTTGATACCAATGGCGGAATAAATAGCACAAAATGGTTTCCTCAAACCCAACTTCCAAACGGAAATAGCTGGTACAATGGAGAACTTCAACATTATACGAATCGTCAGATAAATTCGAATGTAAGTAATGGAATACTGAATATTGTTGCTAAAAGAGAAACTTTTACCGATCAAGGAAAAACTAAACAATTCACTTCGGCGCGGTTAAATTCAAAATTTGCTTTTAAATACGGGCGTGTTGAAGTTCGAGCTAAACTTCCAACAGGAGCTGGAACATGGCCAGCAATTTGGATGCTTGGAAAAAATATAAATGAGCCAGGAGGATATTGGACTAGTACTTTTGGAAGCACAGGTTGGCCTGCCTGTGGAGAAATTGACATCATGGAACATTGGGGAACCAATCAAAATATAGTTTCCAGCGCCGTTCACCACCCTATTAACGGAAACTTAGGTGTGGACGAATATGTGTCTAATGCGCAGAATAAACCTGGGGTTTCAACCGATTTTCATATTTATGCAATGGAATGGGACGCTCAAAAAATAATTTTTAGCGTTGATGGAATTAATCATTTAACCTATAATCCACCTGTCAAAAATCAATACACATGGCCTTTTAATGCGGAGCAATATATATTATTAAATGTAGCTATTGAACCAAGTGTAACTGCAGGATTTGTTCAATCGGCAATGGAAGTAGATTATGTAAGGGTTTACCAACAAACAGCTTTAGAAAATAACAATGTTGATAAATCAACTAATTTGGTGCTTTTCCCTAATCCTGCTTCTGATGAAATAACATTGAAATCAAATGGAAATCTTTTAGGTGCAACTATTTCTATTCATTCGTTGTTAGGACAAGAATTGGATATGTTTAAATTAAATTCTGAGGAAAAAACGCTGAATTTAAATCATTATCAAAGTGGAATTTATATTTTAAAAGTAAATTCTCAGGAAGGAATTCAAAGTTATAAATTTATTAAAAAATAACTCTACTTTAGAATTTCTGCCATTTCCGTTTGCATTTTCTGAGCTTCTTCCCTAGCCTTTTCTGCAAAATCAACGCCATTTGAAGCGTAAATTATTGCTCTCGAAGAGTTTATAAGCAAACCTACATTGGAATTCATTCCGTATTTACAAACTTCAGAAAGGCTTCCTCCTTGAGCACCAACTCCAGGAACTAACAAGAAACTATCAGGAACTATTTTACGAATTTCTGTAAAATATTCTGCTTTTGTAGCTCCCACAACATACATTAGGTTTTCAGAATTTTTCCATGTTTTGGATGTTTCCAATACTTGTTTGTACAATTCCTTTCCGCCAACATTCAAAGTTTGGAAATCATACGCCCCTTCATTAGAAGTCAGCGCCAACATAATAGTGTGTTTGCTTTCAAATGCTAAGAAAGGTTCCACAGAATCTTTTCCCATGTATGGAGCAACAGTTACACTATCAAAATTCAAATCTTCAAAGAAAGCCTTTGCATACATCGAAGACGTATTACCTATATCTCCGCGTTTTGCATCGGCAATTGTAAAAATGTTAGGGTACTTTTCATTAAGGTAGTTGATCGTTTTTTGAAGAGAAATCCAACCTTTAATACCATACGCTTCATAAAAGGCGGTATTGGGTTTGTAGGAAACTGCTAAATCATGAGTCGCATCTATTATAGCCTTATTGAATTCAAAAATTGGATCTTCTAATTTTAATAAATGAGGTGGAATTTTATTCAAATCAACATCTAATCCAACGCAAAGAAAGGATTTTTTGATTTTAATTTGGTCAATTAGTTGTTGTGTAGTCATTGTTGTGTGTTTAACCGCAAAGTTCGCAAAGTTTTTCGCAAAGTTCGCAAAGTTTTATAAAAAATGCCAAACTTAATTCAGTGTGGCATTTTTTAGTCTATTATCTATCAGTCTATTATCTTGTATCTATTAGAAAACTTCACTCGCTTCCTTTAATTTCTCCATGTTGTTAACCAATTGCAATTCGTCAACAATTTTTTGGATATCACCATTCATAATATTTCCTAAATCGTATAAAGTCAATCCCACACGGTGATCAGTTACACGACCTTGAGAATAATTATAAGTTCTAATTTTCGCCGAGCGGTCTCCAGAACTTACTTGAGAAGAACGTTTTGTTGCATCTTCCGCTTGTTTTTTGGCCAATTCTTGCTCGTATAATCTAGAACGTAAAACGTCCATGGCTTTGTCTTTATTCTTATGTTGCGATTTTTGATCCTGACATTGCGCTACTAAACCAGTTGGAACGTGTGTAAGACGAACTGCTGATTTTGTAGTATTTACAGATTGTCCTCCAGGTCCAGACGAACAAAAGAAATCAATTCGAACATCATTCATATCAATTTGAACATCAAATTCTTCTGCTTCTGGAAGTACCATCACCGTAGCTGCAGAAGTATGCACACGACCTTGGGTTTCTGTTTGTGGTACACGTTGAACTCGGTGAACACCGGCTTCAAATTTTAAAGTACCATAAACATCTTCTCCGGTAACTTCAAAAATAACCTCTTTAAATCCACCCGAAGTTCCTTCATTTATATCTACAACAGAAGTTCTCCAACCTCTATTTTCACAATATTTAGTGTACATTCTAAATAAATCGCCGGCAAATATACTGGCTTCATCACCCCCAGTTCCAGCTCTAATCTCTACCATCACGTTTTTCGCATCTTCCGCATCTTTTGGAATCAATAGAAACTTAATTTCATCTTCTAAAACAGGCAATCTATCTTTGGCTTCTTCCAATTGCATTTTTGCCATTTCTGTCATATCGGCATCACTCCCATCGGCAATAATCTCATTGGCTTCGTCAATATTACCTAAAACCACAATGTATTCATTACGTTTATCGGCAAGCGCTTTTAAACTTTTATATTCCTGATTCAATTGTACATAACGCTTTTGATCGCTAATTACATCGGGTTGAATTATCAAATCCGATATCTCATCGAAACGTTGCTTTACTATTTGAAGTCTGTCTAACATTTTATTTTTTCCTTATTTAAGTGCGCAAATTTACAAAAAATAGTTGATAATATAAAGTTTTGAAATTTTCAATTTTTGGAGCTTTATCCTGCTGTATGCTTTATCCACACTAAAAAGTGTGGGATACCGCTTCCATCAGGGCTAGGGCATTTGATTTTAAAATCACGTTTATATATTGAAAATATTAATCCTAATTTTCACAATATCAATACTATAAAAAATATTATTAATAATTATTCTAAATAACTTTTGAAAATTAATAATCTGTACTTACATTTGCATTTTATTTTTAATCAGTCTAAATAAACATGAATAAATTACTCTTTTTACTTCTTTTTACCTTCATAAATCTTCAAGCGCAAAATACCGGTATTGTAAATGGAAAAATTGAATCTACAGACGGTTTTCCAGTTTCTAATTTAACTATCAAACAAGAAAAAAAAGGCATATCAATTAAAACTGATGAAAAGGGAGAGTTTTTAATCCCAAACTTTCCGTTAGGAATTCACACATTGGTATTAGAAGGAGAAAAAATAAAAAAACAAACTAAAGAAATAGTAGTTAAGGAAAATGAAACTTATTTTGTGAAATTTACTCTAAATGAAGAAATAAATGAATTGAAAGAAATTATTATAAAAATAAAAGACAGTCCCAACAAGAAAAAGGAAACCATAATTTCTGGATTAGAAATAAAATCTTTTGATTTACCCCAAAGCATACAAATAGTAGGAAATTCAACTTTATTACAACAACAAACCATTCGCTTAAGCGAAGTGTTAAAAAATGTGAACGGCGTTTATATAGGGTCTTCAAGAGGTGGAGCACAAGAATCACTATGGTCTAGAGGTTACGATATGACCGCAACTAATGTGTTTAAAAACGGTTTTCGAACCAATAGTGGAGCAATGCCAGAAGTGGCCACTTTAGAAAAAGTGGAAGTTTTAAAAGGAGGATCGGCGCTTTTATTTGGAAATGTAACTCCTGGCGGAATTGTAAATTTAGTTACCAAAAAACCGCTTTTCAAAAATGGTGGGGAAATTTCTTATCAAATCGGTAGTTATGCATTCAATAAACCTTCCCTTGATCTATACGGTCCTATATCGAAAAAGTTGGCTTACAGAATGATTTCAACTTATGAAAAAGCAAATAGCTTTAGAGATATTGTAACTCGAGATCGCTTTTATATCAATCCATCCCTATTACTAAAAAGTGAGAATTCGGAATTTATAGTGCAAGGTGATTATTTAAAAGACTATTGGACCCCCGATTTTGGTACTGGATCCATTGGAACTACTATTGCCGATATTCCTAGAAATACCTATTTAGGTGCCACTTGGTCTAATGGTCAAACCTATCAATCAAGTTTCTCAAGCCAGTTTAAACACAAATTTAATTCAAATTGGAAACTTAATATTAATTCAGCATTTCAAAATTTTGAGCGTTCTTGGAAAGGTACAGAACGAATTCAACCATTAGAAAACGGGGATTGGAATAGGCCACTCGGTCAATACAAAATCAAAGAACAGTTAATTGCAAACCAAATAAACTTTTCGGGAACTTACAAAACTGAGAAAATAAAACACCAACTATTTACCGGTTTGGATATTGATAATTCAATAGCAGACGCTTACACTTATGTATTCAATCCATTTTTCTATGATACAATTAATATTTACAATTTAAACTTATACCCGCAAAACACTTTTATTCCTGAAGCTACAAATACAAGAATTGTTCAAACTACCACTAATAACTTCGGAATTTACTTCCAGGATTTAATCTCAATAAAAGAAAAAATAAAAATATTGGCAGGAATTCGTTGGTCATGGCAAGAAGCACAAGCGGAAAACAATAATTTAATTTCAAATAGCATCACAACAGATGAAAAAAGAATAAGTAGTGCTTTATCACCTAAAATTGGAATTGTTTACCAACCAACAAACAACACTTCTATATTTACTAGTTATTCCAATTCATTTTCGCCAAATGCAGGAGTTACCATTAACAATGAAACACTAAAACCATCAATAATTGACCAATATGAAATTGGAATAAAAAAGGATTTTTTTAAGGGGTTATTAAGTACTAACATCACATTTTACACCATTATTAATAATAATCTAGCCCAAACAGCAGAGTTGAATTTAGATGGAACTCCTAACACTAATAGCAATATTAAAACCTTAAATGGAGAAACTACAAGTAAAGGATTAGAGATTGACATTTCTTCAAGTCCCATTGAAGGTTTAACAATTTTAGCAGGATATAGTTATAATGATATGAAATTTACAAAATCAAACGGTGCGTTTGGTAGTTTTGTAGAAGGGGAACGATTAACTAGAACTCCCTACAATACAGCAAATTTTAGTGCATTCTATACCATAAATTATGGAAAGTTAAGTGGAATTAGTCTTGGAGTAATTGGAAACTTTATAGGCAATAGTTTAGGTGGTTGGAACAATACTTACGGTCAAACTATGCCCAACAGACTAATACCAATAAATGGATATGCTACATTTGATTTATCATTAGGTTACAAATGGAAATCTATTTCAATATTGAGTAAATTGTCTAACATTGGAAATGTTCTCAATTATACCGTACATGAAAATTACAGTATGAACCCAATAGCACCTAGACAAATTATGACCACTATTAATTATAAATTTTAAATAGGCAGGGAACTGAAAATCAAAAGTATTATTATCCATTGATTGATATTAA
>CALPNL020000017.1 GCA_943324925.2 Chitinophaga pinensis
AGTGCAAGAAAAAGAAACAATAGCTAAAGCCAATGCCATGAATAATATTCCAATTATTCCTCCTCTATCCGCTTGCTGATCGACTTTGTTAGCCCATGAATTAGGTAACATAATTTCAAAAGCACCTAAAAACGAAACTGCGAAAAATACTAGCAATCCAAAGAACAGGATATTAAACCAAACATTGGTAGATAATGCATTTAAAGCATCGGCACCAAAAATCCAGGTGACTAACAATCCTAAAATAACATAAATTAATATAATCGAAATTCCATAAATTATGGCGTTTCTAATACCTTGTGCTTTGTTTTTACTTTGCTTAGTAAAAAAACTAACCGTCATTGGAATCATTGGAAATACACAAGGCGTTAAAAGCGCTGCAAATCCTGATAAAAAGGCAATCAAGAAGATCGAAAACAGTCCTTTTTCATCTTCCTTTTTTGGTTCTTTAGGCGTAGTTTTTTGAGTTTTAATTTCAGTAGTTGCAGCAGTAGCAGTAGCATTAGAATTATTATCTACAATTATCGTGTCTTTTACTTCTTCAACGACAGCAGTTTCAATAATTCTAGGAATTTCAAAAACGAATTTCTTATTTTGGTTAATACAAACCTCTTTGCAAGTTTGATAATCAATAACTACTTTAATTGACGAAACTTTTGAGTTTAAAATCTTTATTTTTTGAGTTAGAACTACTTTACTTTCGAAGAAAATTTCATCTACTTCAAAAACGGGATTGAATTCTTTTTTGGTTTTACTTTCTTTGGTTTTTCCAACCAACTCATAATTACCAGAGCTTTCAGTATACTTAATTTCAAGTGGAATCGGTCCGCCTTCTGGTGTGAACTGAGAATATAAGTGCCATCCAGCATCAATTTTTCCTTCAAGGACTAAATTAAATTCATTTTCTGATATTTTTTCCGTTTTAGATTTCCATTTTACTGGATCTAAAATTTGTGAAAATCCATTGGTAAAAACCAAAAAAGTAAAAAGTGTAAAAAGTAATTTCTTCATTATTTTAGTGCTATTTGTAGGCTATTTTTTGTGTTGCTATCGATTTTAAATCTATCATCTTGACGGATTCCAATTACCCAAACAATAGCTTCATTTGAATATAAAATCCAGGTGTTTTCCTTTTGCAAAAGCGACAATTTCTCATCTTTGAAAAGTTTGCTCACTTTTTTTGTTTTTCCATTCATTCCGAAAGGGCTAAAAACGGCTCCTTCTTCAAATCTTTTTAATTGTAATGGAAATTTTAATTTGTCAGCGTCTACAAATATAATGGAATTATCAGTATTTGAATAAAAATTTTGATTTGAAATAGTAAGCTTTATGGGATCATTAACTTCAAATTGATCTTCATTTATGAAATAAACTTCTGAAGATTCCATTTTATTAATTGGAGCTAAAATCAAAGTATTTCTGTCTTTTATAAGTCGGAATTCTGACGAAAAAATTTGCTTACCCGATTGTGAATCAGCTAATTCATAAATATCATTCCACGCCGAAAAACCATATTCTCTTAGCCATTGGTACAAATAGGATTTGTAATTTGGGAGAATTTTAAGTTTATCGATATTGTAATGAATCTCATCATTCACCTCGGTTGCCACTTGCTGATAAATCATAATTGTTGCATCATCAACCATTGCTTGCGCTTCATTCAAATATTTTTGTGTGTTTTGAAATGAAGTTAAAAAGCTAGGATTCAATTCCTTAAATAGTGGAACTAAATCGTGACGAACTTTATTTCGTAAATATTTATCAGTTGCATTACTACTATCTTCGCGCCACTGAATTGCATTTGCAGCAGCATAATTCGCGATTTCTTCGCGGCTAAATACCAATAAAGGTCGGACTACCGATTCATTTTGAGTTGGAATTCCGGTAAATCCATCCAACCCAGAACCACGAATAAGATGAATTAGAAATGTTTCAATAGAATCATCGGCGTGATGTGCGGTTAAAATGTAGTCATAGTTGTGGATTTCTAGCAATTCATAAAACCAGTTGTATCGAAGTTCACGAGCTGCAACTTGGGTTGAAAGTTTATAATCTGTCGCAAATGACTGGGTATCAAATTGAGTAATAAAAATAGGAATGGCATTGGCATCAGCATATTTTTGAACAAAAAATTGATCTTCAAGACTTTCGTTACCACGCAATTGAAAATTACAATGAGCTAATGCATATTCAAAGTTCAAGGACTTAAATAAATGAGCCATCACCATACTGTCCAACCCACCACTTGTGGCCAATAGTAGCTTTTTCCCTATTAAAAAGGGGAAATTATTGGATAAATGGGATTGGAATTTTTCAAACATAATCAAAAATAGTTATTTTAAATTAAGGAATAAAGTAAAACTAATTGCTATTCAATACTTTAATCATTGCTTCGGCTTTTAAAAGACATTCTTCATATTCTAATTCTGGAATTGATAAAGCAGTTATAGCACTTCCTACAGAAAAAGAAATGTAATTATTTTTACTATTATATAATATACTTCGTATTACAACATTGAAATCGAAGTCACCATTTGGGGTAAAATAACCGATGCTTCCACTATACAATCCTCGTTTGGTTTCTTCCAATTCTTCTATAATCTTCATAGCAGAAATTTTGGGTGCTCCAGTCATGCTTCCCATTGGAAAAGAATTTTTAATTACATCTAATGCAGAATATTGATTGTCTATAGTTGAAGTTATAGTTGAAATCATTTGATGCACTTGTAGGAAGGAATATAAACCACATAATTCTTCCACTTCAACCGACCCTTTTTTAGCTGTTCGTGACAAATCGTTTCTAACCAAATCGGTAATCATAATATTCTCAGAGCGCTCTTTAGGATCTAACGCGAGATTGTTTTTAGAAATTTCATCTTTATCAAAATCAGAATATCGCTTTGAAGTACCTTTAATTGGTTGAGAAATAATTTTATTATTTTCTTTTTTCAAATACCGCTCGGGTGAAGCCGATAATAAGAAATAGTTATTATTTTTTAAATATGCTGCGAAAGGAGGCCTTGAAATATCGTTCAATGAAAAGAACTTATCCAACGGATTGATGGTTGTTTCCGCATAAAATTCCATACAAAAATTAGCTTCGTAAATATCGCCTTTATTAATGTACTCAAGCATTTTGTTTACTTTTTCAAGATAAAAATCTTTAGAAATACGTTGTTGAATTTCAATTGGATTTATATTTTCAGATTTAGAAATTGGAGTATTTAGAATTGAATCCAAATCCTCTTCTACTTCATCATCACACATGTTTAGATATCGGATCTCCAGTTGATCATTTTTTAGTAAAAATAATTTCTTAGGCTGAAAGAAAAACAAATCTGGAAATTGCAATCCGTCATAATTTGACGAGTTTAATTCTTCGGTATCGTTTTTCAAATCGTAGGATAAATAACCAAAAATCCAATCTTTTGAAGTTTGCTGGTATTGTTTTAAATCTTCAAAAGCGTTGTGGTAATCTGTTGTTATTGACGTAAAAGCATCAGCGGCGAGAATACAATCGTAATTTGAATATTTCTGAGGGTAGTCATTACTATCTAAAAAAACGACTTCTCGGAACTGTTGTGCCCAAGTTAAAAGTTGCGATTTAAACAACTTAGCATTAGAAATTTCTTTGTGTATTGAGGTTCTCAAATTATCATTTTATAATTACAAAAATAGGTAAATTATATCATTCAAAATTATCCTATTTGATTGATATTGGATACAAAAAAAGCTCCGAATTACTTCGAAGCTTTTGCATTTCTGGGTGGCTGACCGGGTTCGAACCGGCGACCCTCGGCACCACAAACCAATACTCTAACCAGCTGAGCTACAACCACCATTTTTAACGAGTGCAAATATATGGCAAAAGTTTTTGTTTTACAAAGGAAAAAAATAAATAATTATATCAAATCTCCTAAGCTATTGACAGCCAAATACCTTTCAACAGTAAAACCTTCAGCATATTCTGTACCAACTAATCTTCCTAATTCGCGAGAGCGATTGTGGATACTATCTAAAAAGTTTTTGGTTGCAATTGGAGTAACTGGTTCACTCGAATTTGGATTATAAAACTGAGAACTGTATGCTAAAATAGCCGCTTCTTTTTTATCAATAAAATTAGAAATATCAACCACAAAATCAGGCTCAATATTCTTCCATTGGATGTAATGATAAACTAATTTTGGTCGCCAAGCCTGTTGCGGAAGGTCGTTATACAAAGTTTTTATTTTTACTAATCCAGACAAGAAACAGGCATCAGAAACTAACTTACTCCCTTTTGCATGATCTATATGACGATCATCAATGGCGTTACAAATTACTATTTCCGGTTGGTACTTTCTAATCATTTCGATGACTTTCAATTGGTGATTTTCATCATTTATAAAAAAGCCATCGCGCATGTCTAAGTTCTCACGAACCGAGATTCCAAGTATTTCAGATGCCGCTTCCGATTCTTTATTTCTAATTTCTACAGAACCACGTGTCCCTAATTCACCTCGAGTTAAATCGATAATTCCGACTTTTTTACCTAAAGAAATTTCTTTGGCTAGCGTGCCTGAACATCCTAATTCTACATCGTCAGGATGCGCTCCAAAGGCAAGTATGTCTAATTTCATAGTATTACATTTTTTAAAGTCATTGCTTTATTTACTGTTTCAAACCATTCCTTTTCAGGGATGCTACTTTTTGTTATTCCGCATCCAATATATAAATGAGCTGAACTATTTTCAATTTCATTTTGAACCTGCATGCAACGTAAATTTACATATAAATCCGAATCACAATTGTCATTATAATTAATTTCACCTAAATAACCAGCGTAATATTCTCGATTATAACCTTCATTTTCATTTATGAAATTAATTGCACTTAACTTCGGCAAACCACCAACTGCAGGTGTAGGATGTAAAAGTAATACTAAATTATTCAGATTGGTTTTTTTATCAATTATTCCTTGAATAGCAGTTTTGAGATGCAATAAATTTCCAGCTTTAATGGTTATAGGTATTGAAATTTGAACTTCAGAAACAGAATTGCTTAGGCTATCAACTATATAATCGGTAACAAATTGCTGTTCTTCTTTTTCTTTATTTTGCCAAAGCACTTCTTCAGAACCTTCATATAATTGAGTGCCCGCCAAAGCTACCGTCTGAAATTTATTTCCATTTACTTTTAATAAAGTTTCTGGAGTTGCCCCCATCCACAAACCGATTTCTGGATGAAACCAGCAATAGGCAAAGGCAGTCGGATACGTGTTTACTAATTTAACAAACAACGAATTTAAATCGAAACTAGGCAACTGAATTACCTCTTTTCGTGACAAAACAACTTTTGAGAAAGTACCATTTTCAATTTCATTAATAGCTTTTGAAACTATAAATTCAAAATTGTTCTTGGCAGATTCATCTATTTGAGATTCTATTTTGGGAATTAAAGGAACGGTTTGAGATGTAAATTCAATTGTAATTTCTTGAGAACTATTTTTAGGAATTACTATTTTATTGAAGCCGTCAAATGAAGTAAAAACTAAACCCGTTTCGGACAAATTATCACTTAAATTGAGTTTACTGTCATTTTGAAAAAGCCCTTTGATTAACTGAGTGTTGGGCTTTTTATAAATTACAAAGGGTAAGTTCTGTTGAAAATGCTGTTTTACTTTATTTAAAAATTCATTCATTTTTATTTACTGTTTCTTACTTTTTTAGGCAAAACCATATTGGTAAGTTTACATATAGAGATCATTTTTCCAGCTTCATCAGTAATTTTAATTTCCCATAAATGAATGGAACGACCTTGGTGAATTATTCTAGCTGTTCCATAAACTAGGCCTTCTTTTTTACTTTTTAGGTGGTTTGCAGAAATTTCAATCCCACGAACTTCACTTAACTCAGGGTTTACAAACATTAAAGATGCTGCAGAACCAACGCTTTCTGCTAAGGCAACAGTTGCGCCTCCATGTAATAAACCCATCGGTTGATGCACTCTTGGGTTTACGGGCATTTTAGCAACCAGAAACCCTTCGCCAGCATCAATATATTCAATTTCAAGGGTTTGCATCAATGTGTTTTTTGAAAAATCATTACACATTGCAATTATTCTATCTTTATCGAAAGTCATTTTTTTTGTAAAAATAACACATTATTAGTAGACAATAAAATAATTCTGACTAAGAATGAATTTGTAAATCTACGGTAAACTAAATCAATTAATTTTGCGTTATTAATTTTCGAATGAAATTAATAATTAATAAATTAATACCTATTTTTACAAAAAATCTTAAGTAATGCGCCAAATTCTATTTTTGCTTTTATCGGGATTACTTCTATCGATGACGTCGTGTAGAAAGGATTTTGCATTTGAACCCAGCAACGGAGAATTACGTTTTTCCAAAGACACCATTTATTTAGACACTGTTTTTACCAACATAGGATCAAGCACTTACACATTAAAAGTATACAATAAAAGCAATAATGATATACTTATTCCAAACATCCAATTAGGAAAAGGCGCGCAGTCAAAATACAGGATGACTATTGACGGAATGCGTGGTGATAATGGAAAGATATTCAAAAATGTAGAATTATTAGCCAAAGACAGCATGTATGTTTTTATTGAAACTACTGCTGGAATTGCTGATGCCAACCCCACCGATTTTTTATATACCGATCAAATTCAATTTGGATCTGGAACTGATTTACAAAAAGTAGAATTGGTCACTCTGATACAAGATGCCGTCTTTTTATACCCTCAAAAGTACGTTGATACCACCACTGGGGCGGTTAGTTATGAATCATTAACTTTTGGTCAAGACCAAATTTACGGGTTTATATTAGATCACAATTCTAATAATGACGAGTACCGCTGGACTAATACAAAGCCCTACGTTATCTATGGCTATGCCGGAATTCCGAATGGTGAGACACTAAATGTAGATCCAGGAGCTCGAATTCATTTTCATGCCAATTCAGGTATTATTGTTGGAAATGGTGGGACAATTAAAATTAATGGACAACAGTCTACAACGACGGCTCTTGAAAAAGAGGTGATTTTTGAAGGCGATCGATTAGAGCCAGGGTTTTCAGAGGTGCCTGGACAATGGGGATTAATCTGGATGAGTCAAGGAAGTGTAAACAATCAGATCAATCATTTGACTTTAAAAAACGCAACCGTAGGAATTTTTGTAGGTGATGTGGTAAACGCAACAAATCCTACTTTAAAAATTGATAATACTCAAATTTACAACTGTTCGAATATAGGGCTGTTTTCAAGGAGTGCTAAAATAGAAGGAACCAATTTAGTCATTAACTCTGCAGGTCAAGCGAGTTTGGCTTGTACTGAAGGAGGTTCGTATTTATTTAAACATTGCACCTTCAATAATAACTGGCAAAGTTCAAAACAAGTAGCTGTATTATTGAGTAATTATCAAAATAACAACGATGTAATTACTCCTAAAGCCTTGAATCAAGCGGAATTTTATAATTGTATTATTTATGGTTCTAACCAAATAGAGCTATTGTTAGACAAAAAAGAAGGTGCTGTTTTCAATTACAAATTCAATAATTGCTTGTTGAAATTCAATAACACAAACAATCAATTTACTTCAAATCCGCTATATTTATTTGATACAGATGCGACTCATTATTCTAATATCATTAGAAATCAAGATCCGAAATTTCTAAATTCAAATAAAAATAAGTTGAATATTAACAGTACTTCCCCTGCTTTTGCAAATGGTAATGCTGCCTATTTAATTGTAAAAGATATATTGGGAAATACCAGAAGTTTACCGCCAGATTTGGGTGCTTATAAAAACGCACCTTTTCCAATTGTGCCTTAAATTTCTATTTCATTTCCAAAATCCTCGAGGTCCCTTCTGTCTTTTTTTGTAGGACGCCCATCTCCCGTTTTTCTATAATGCTCTTTAGATAATTTTAATAATTCTAGGTGTTGAAAAGCTTCAATCGGAGTTTCATTTTTTCGATAAATATCTACTAATTTAGCGGCAACACGATTTGCAGGTATATCCAGAACCACTATAATTTGAGTAATTTGATCTTTTCTGAAAGTGATTCTATCAGTTGGGAAAACTTCTTTTGAAGGTTTTGCAATAATTCCATTAACAGTTATATGATTTTTTTTACAGGCTTCAGTAACCATATTTCTTGTTTTATAATACCTCACACACCATAAAAATTTATCTACTCTCATAATTTTTTTCTAAAATAGAAGTTAAATTGAATGCAAAAATAAATCAATATTGTATCTTGCGCTCTTAAAATTAAAAAAAATGAATAAATATTTAAAATTAGCTTTAATTTTTGTTTTTGGTTTAACATTGGTTGGAATAACATTGGTTTCTTGTACTAAAAATGAAACCCCTAGTTATGATGTAGTACTTAGAGAATATCCTGTACAGTATCGAGCTGATTTAGATTCTATTGATAAATATTTAAATACCCATTATATTGCTTCAGTAGATGCCGATTTCAATATTACATTTGCTAAAATTCCAACTGGAGGAACACAACTTTCAATAAGAGCGCAGCAAAATTACCCTTTACAATCTATTGATGTTCAAAACGACACTCATGGAGTAAATTATAAAATTTACTATTTAAAATTAAGAGAAGGAACTAATGAAAGTACTTCCGCTGTCGATTCTGTATATGTGTCATATAAAGGCAGTTTATTGACCGATGCGCAATTTGACTATTCTGAAACACCAGTTTGGTTTCAATTAGAAAATGTAGTTGCTGGTTGGGGTGAAATTATACCATTGTTTAAAACTGGAACCTACGATACGGCACCAGGGCCAAACCCTAGTACATTTTCAAATTTTGGAGCTGGAGTGATGTTTTTACCTTCAGGAATGGCTTATTATAATCAAATGCCATCGTCACTAATTCCATCCTATTCCCCGCTTATATTCAGCTTTAAATTAAAAAGTCAAAAAAGTAGAGACCACGATAGAGATGGTATATTATCCAAATATGAAGTAGCAGCACCAACAACACTGGTTCCCAATCCAAAACCAAAAGACTATGATAGCGATGGTGATGGAAAACACAACTATTTAGATATTGATGATGACGGAGACAATTATATGACTAAAGTAGAAATTAAAAGACCAAATATTAGTGCTACCATTACCAATGGCTACTATCCGTATAATGGCGCTGCGGCTGATAATCCATTAACTCCTAATATAGATGAGAGACAAGGAGTTCCAAGGAAATTCACTGGACCTGTAAATCCAACTACTAATTTACCTACTCCTTTGTCATCAGATTTTACAGATTCAACCCGACTTAGAAGATATCTAGATCCTACTAGTTATCCTCCATTTCAATAAAATTATTTATTCTATTAAAAATGCCTGTTAGAAATAGCGGGCATTTTTTTTATCTGAATCATGTAGCAAAAGCTTTCATAAAGCCATTAAAATTAACATTTCTGTACAATTTTACCCCTACATTCGTATTTTAATTTTTCTTGTAAGAACTAATTTTGATTAATCAAATTATTAGATCAAGGATTCTGTAATTCTTATTTTAATAATTAGATCTACAAAAAATAACGAATTAAAAAAAAATGTATGAAAAAATTATTACTTAACTACAAATCTATTAATTGTGCTTTATTATTGATGTTAATTGGATCTAATACAATTACAGGTCAAACAGTGGTTCAAGAAACTTTTGGATCTGCAGCAGTTCCAATAGCAAATAACTATAGTGGAGCTACTTCTACTCCATCTGTAAGCTACGTTACCAATGTTGCAGGTTATACTTCAGTAGATCTTAATGGAACCGATGGATTTTTAAACTTTATGCCAAATACTACAACTGGAGTTAATAGAGTTAGTGTAGTTGGGGCTTTACCAACAGGATCTGGTATGAATGGAGCTCTACATTCAAATACCAATCTTATTACTTGGAATTTTAACATGAGAGCAGCTAGAGCAGCTACTAATATTTTTTCCTCTTCCTCTGGTTTCCAGGTTAACAAATATTTCAGTGGGGTAGTTTTGTGTTCAACAACTGGTACTGTACTTTCAAATGGCACAACTCCTGGTTCTGGATATGTTGTGACACTTCAAAAAAGTGCTAACAATGCTACAACAGGAAAAACTAGCTTATATTTGATTAAATTTACTAATGGGATTGGAGATGTTGTATCAGAATCTTCAGTAGTTACTAGATTAATTGAATCTCCTGAATTGGCTCAAGTTCCTGCAGCTACTACACCTAATAATTTAAGTGTTAAAGTAACCTATAACCCAACGGTAGATGTTTGGGAATTGTATTACAGAGAAGATCCAATTACTACCACTCCTATTACCTTCGCTGATCCTTCAACTGGTACATTTACTCTTGGTGGATCTGCAACTGACGTTCCTCCAACTACACCAATGACTAGCTATGGTTTTGTAGCAGGGCTTCAAAGTAATGCAACAGCATCAAATTCATACCAATTTGACAACTTTAAAATTAGTTTAAGTGCACCACCAGCCTATACCGTACCTCCAACTATTGCTAACAGACAGGTTTTTAATTCTTCGACAAATCCAACAGTAGGTAGCTTAGTTGCCACTGGAAGTAATATAAAATGGTATTCAACATTAACTGGAGGAACAGCAATTGCAGCAAGTACCCCATTAACCTATGCTACTTATTTTGGTTCTCAAACGGTAAACAATGTAGAAAGTACTCGAATTGCTACACAAGCATTTGTGGGAGATACAGGATTAAGAACTTTACCCTTATATGATGGCTTTGCAAGTTATACTATTGGAGATAAATTAATTCAAATGAATAATGGCGCTTCGGCAGCTAATCTTGAAAATCCAGGTACTGGGTTAGGATCTTGGTCAATTACTCCAAGTACTAATGTTACAGATGATGTATTAATTGTTGCTTCGCCTACTTGGACCAATACGGTATTACCTGCTGCGGCCGGAAATGCTATTTCGTTTGTAGGTTCTGGAATTGACCCTGAATTAAAATTTACAAATACAACAAGTGGAAATTTATTTTCTTCATTTGTGGTTAATATAGTTGATGCACCTACTTCAATTATTGCTTCTACCACCACTCCTGGCTACTCTACACCAACAGGTTTTTATAGTTTTTCATCGGATGGTATTGACCCTACTACTTCTGCAGTTATTACAAATTATGCAGCCGATGTTATGTTTAGAAAAAATACAACTACAGGAAAATACAATTTAGGTTTATCTAAGTCAAATAATGGTGACGAATGTGTTTGGAGTACAACTGAATTTGATTTTAATACACAACACGTAGTTGTTATTAGTTATGAGAATATTGGAAATGCAGATCCTTTACAGCAAGTTGCGAAATTATGGATCGATCCTGCATCTACAACTCAACCTGCTGCTACATTGTCCCAAAACAACCCTACAACTTCGGTTACCAGAACTAATTTGGATAGAATAAAAATATTACAAGCTTCATCAGCATCTACACCAACAATAATTTTGGATGAGATTAGAGTTGCAAATAACTGGTCGCAAGCATTAGGTGGACCTGCTCTAGGAGTAGAAAATAATTCAATTTCTAATATTACTATTTACCCAAATCCTGTTTCTAATGGTAAATTGTTCCTCTCTTCTTCTTCAAATTTAGAAAAAGAGGTTATTGTCTTTACTACATTAGGACAACAAATACTTCAAGATAAAACAGTTTCTGAAGCAATTAATGTTTCTACTTTAAGTCAAGGAACTTACTTTGTAAAAATTACGGAAGCAGGTTTTACAACAACAAAAAAGTTAATTGTTAAATAATTAAATTTATAATTGAAATAAAAATGCGGTATTTTTCAATATCGCATTTTTATTTATTTCAAATTATCATAATGAAAATACCTTTTGCACTAATCGTTTCTTTATTATCATTTTACAACTATTCGCAGGTCCTATTAAAATCTGACGGTCCAGGAAACACTTATGAGTTAATCAATTCAGTTCTAGCACCTGGAAATGAAGCCGTGGAACATCCTGAATGCATTCATGGTGCTTTTGGAAGGCACATCGCTGAAGTATGGGATGATGAGTTAAAAGAGAACGTATTTGAATTTTATTCTCATGTAACTCCAGATAACGATCGTTGTGAAAAAATTGATAGACAACGGGTTGAAATAAAAACCTATGAGCCATCACCAGATAATTTAATAGGAACTTTAGGAGAAATAGTCACTTATAAATGGAAATTTAGATTACCTAAAGGTTTTCAACCTTCCAGTAGTTTTACCCATTTACATCAAATAAAAGCAGTTGGTGGGTCACAAGATTTACCAATTTTTACATTAACAGCAAGAAAAGCAAAGGTAAATCAGCTAATTGTTATTCATAATAATGAAAATACTATAGCAACAGCTGATCTTTCAGAATTTGAAGGTACTTGGGTTGAAATAACCGAAAAAATTAAAATTGGCGCTAACGGAAAGTACTCCATTTCAATAAAAAAAATAAAAAACGGTAAGGAATTACTGTCATTTATAAGTGATAATATCATGACTATTAGATCCGATAACGACTTTATAAGACCAAAATGGGGAATTTACAGAAGTTTAAAAAAAGTGGAAGACTTAAGAGACGAAGCGGTTCGTTTTAATGATTTTTCAATTAAAGAGGGTGAATAATTTATATAAAAAGAGTATAATTGGAGTAGGATTTGCATTTATTTGTCAAATCCAAGCTTCATTTTCACAAGTTACCTTAGATGCAAACGGACCGGGAAATACTTATGAATTAATTACCAATGTGTTCGCTCCTGGAAATGGTGTAAGCGCAGTTGAAGCCCCCGATTTATTTCATCCATGGACAGCCGGAGGTAACAGACATATTACAGAAGTTTATGACAATGACCTACTTCGATATGTATTCGAATTTTACTCGCATGCCTTGTTAGATAATGAGCCTGTAGATCCTACTTTAATAGACAGGCAACGTGTTGAAATTAAAACCTATGCCCCATCTCCAGATAATTTAAAAGGTACAATCGGAGAAAATATTATTTATAAATGGAGCTTTAAATTGCCAATGGGTTTTCAACCTTCGACAAATTTTACTCATATTCATCAAATAAAAGCGGTAGACGGAGATGATAGTAGTCCTATTTTTACATTAACTCCTAGACTAGGGACACCGAATAAATTAGAATTAATATATGTTGAAAGTTCAACTTCAGGATCAAATAAAGTTAGCATTGTTAACTTATTGCCATTTTTGGGAAACTGGGTGGATGCTGAAGAAAGAATAAATGTAGGTGGTAATGGATTTTACTCAATAATTTTAAAAAAACACAGTGATGGTTCAGTTTTATTATCCTATTCCAATAATAATATTGCTACTATTCGTCCAGATAATAGCTTTATTCGTCCAAAATGGGGAATTTACAGAAGCTTGAGCGATATTGGAAATTTACGTGATGAAGCCGTTCGGTTTTCGGGTTTTAGCATTCAAGAGCTGCCAACTTTGGGCTTAAGCGCTAACAATTTTGAGGAAAACCCAATTACAATATCAAATCCTGTTATTGAAAAAATTGAATTGACTGAAGTAATATTAAAAAAATACAACAGAATAAAACTATACGATATTTACGGTAAAAAAATAGTAGAATTAAACTGTTTAACAAAGAATATTGACGTATCCAATTTAAAATCAGGAGGATATATAATCCAATTTTATAATGGGGAAAATAAGTCCGAAACAATTAAAATAATAAAAAAATAAACTAATGAAAAAACTTGTAATTATACTTATCACGTTACTCATCTTATCCAATAACGACTCCCTGTTTGCAAAAATTAAATTGCCAGGAATTATTGCTTCCAATATGGTTTTGCAACGCAATTCCGTTGTTAAGTTATGGGGCTGGGCAAAACCGGGAGAAAAAATAAATATAAAAACAAGTTGGATTGCCTATGAAATCAAAATAACAACTCAAGAAAATGGTCGATGGGAAGTCGCTTTAAAAACAACTTTAAGCAAAGACCCTCAATCCATTCAATTGAGTAGCTTAGAATCTAATATTAAATTGGATAACATCCTGTTTGGAGAAGTTTGGATTTGTTCGGGACAATCAAACATGAGAATGCCGTTAAAAGGGTATACTGGTCAACCTACATTTGAAGGGAATGCAGCTATAGCCAATTCCAAAAATTTCAATATCCGATTATTTTCCATTACAGAAAATGGCCATCCAACCCCTTTAGATACTGTAGGAAGTTATAAAAAATGGAATATTGCAAGTCCCGAAAATACTAAAGATTTCAGTGCAGTAGCTTACTTTTTCGGACAGAAATTAGAAGAAATTTTAGACGTGCCCGTTGGAATAGTTATGACTTCATGGGGAGGAACAAGAATTCAACCCTGGATGAGTAAAGAGGCGATAACCCCTTTTTTAGATGTAAATAAAGTTAAGAGAGATACAACAGAAAAATTTAAAAGAATGCCATCTGCGATTTATAATGCGATGATTAATCCAATATCCTCTTACACCATTAAAGGAGTGCTTTGGTATCAAGGGGAAACGAATCGTGATGAACCTAAATTATACCAGCAATTACTTCCAGAAATGGTAAAAGATTGGCGTAAACAATGGAATTTAGGTGAATTTCCTTTTTACTATGTTCAAATTGCGCCCAACAAATATATTGACAAATCAAATTCTCAATTCCAAAGAGAAGCGCAATTAAAGGCATTAGAAGTTATTCCAAATTCAGGAATGGCGATACTTTCAGATATTGGTTCAGAGCAAACAATACATCCACCACGAAAAAAAGAAGTCGCTGAGAGATTACTATTTATTGCTTTGAACAAAACCTACGGGTTTAAAGATGTGGACTGCACAGGTCCAATTTATAAATCAATGGAAGTAAAAGAAGGGGCTCTTTTCTTGAATTTCAATTTTGCAGAAACGGGTATTTATTCTCCTGAATCAGAAATTAGTAATTTTGAAATCGCTGGTGCTGATAAAATCTTTCACTCGGCAAAAGCGGTAATTGTCAATCACAAACAAATTAAAGTCTCTAGTACAGAAGTTACGGAACCGGTTGCCGTTCGATACGGATGGAACAATTGGTTTGTAGGTACTTTATTTGATAACAACATGTTACCAGCCTCTTCTTTTAGAACTGATAATTGGGAATAAAAAAATCCATAAATAAATTTATGGATTTCTAATAATTTAACTTTTTACTGCTTAATCTTAACAAGCAAAGGATTATTTATTTTGATAGCATAATTAGTTAGATAATTCTCCCAAGCTTCTTTTGTAAGAAATTCACCTTGTTTTTTCCAACCAAATCCGGTGAAATAAATAACTTTATTATTCACCACTTTTAGGTTTGCATATAAATTACAAAGGTCTTTATTTGGATTCATATACTTTTCAGCACTAATCATTGTATTTTTTGGAAAAACTATACCAGTACCTAATTCAGAATCATCAATAGGTTGCCAATAATCGATCCAACCTTCATTTAAATTAGATTCCGTTTTACCGTCATTATTATGCAATGTAATTCCTGTTGAAAGCGTGTTTACTCCAGAAACTTCAATTTCAAATTTAGAAAGGAAACTTCCATAATCTAAACTAATATGTTTCACCTCTTTAATTTTATTTCCAACGGCATTCCAATCAGCATAAGTAAGCGTAAAACTAGTTCTTATAGGTCCTGTAGTTATCGTTTTCCAAGAGATAAAATTCTTAGAGAAATAATAAGCGGTGTCTATTTTCACAGCTACCCCACCTATTCCTCGGCTATCACCCACATGAAAATTATCTAAACCTTCACCGGTATCTTTATGATAAGTCCCCGTTCCATTAGTGTATTTTTCATACCATTTATTAATAACAGGGTATTCCACTCTTTTTAACCAAGCATCAATTCCGCTAGTTAAAGTCCCACCTTTAACTTTGTCTTCGGTCATTTTTTGAGCAACAGGCCCGTAGGTTCTAAATGCCACTTTGTTGTTCTCCCAAGCATAATCATCGATTCTTTCTGGAACGAATCGGGAATAACAAAATACTATTGGGTCTTTAGTTTTAGTAGCTGTATTGATTACAATTTCGTATTTATTTGTAGCAAGTGCTTTGATTTTAGGTTGGAATAACAATACATCGTTAATTCCATCCCCATTTTCATCTACACATTGAGAAATTAAAAAAGTAGAAGTACCTAATTCTTTTACGCTGTATTTTTCTAATTTGTCGGCTACTTTTAGTCCTAAAGAGGTTTTTGATAACTCAACAGTTTCAAACTCTCTATCGGTATTTATAGGATTGGATATAGTTACTATTTTTTTCTTTTGTGAAAACGATAATAACGTTGTGGTTAGCATAAACACTAAAATACTATTGGTTAGTTTCATCTTAATTTTCGTTTGAAGGTTTTCCAATGGTTGCTAATATACCGCCATCAACATATAATATATGACCGTTAACGAAATCACTCGCTTTTGAAGATAAAAATATTGCTGCGCCAGATAAATCGTCGGGATTTCCCCATTTTGCTGCAGGAGTTCTATGTATTATAAACTCATTAAACGGATGACCATCAACACGAATGGGTTCTGTTTGTGAAGTAGCAAAATAACCAGGTCCAATTCCATTGACTTGAACATTGTATTTTGCCCACTCTGTAGCCATGTTTTTAGTAAGCATTTTAAGTCCTCCTTTTGCAGCAGCATAAGCTCCTACTCCATTTCTACCTAATTCACTCATCATGGAACAGATATTAATTATTTTACCTTGTTGTCTAGCAATCATTCCTTTAGCAACGTGTTTTGATACAATAAAAGGACTTACTAGATCAATATCAACCACTTCTTGAAAATCAGAAACTTCCATCTCAATTAATGGAATACGTTTAATTATTCCAGCATTATTAATTAAAATATCGATTGGTCCCACTTCGCTTTCAATTTTAGTTATAGCAGCGATAACATCCTTTTCTACAGCTACATTAAATTTATATCCAAAAGCAGTGATGCCTTCCTTTTTAAATTCAAGAACTGCCTCGTCAATTTTAGGTTGTGAAGAATTACCATTTATAATAATAGTTGCTCCTGCATGTCCTAAACCTTTAGCCATTGCCATACCTAACCCATGAGTGCTTCCGGTAACTAATGCAATTTTTCCTTTGATATCAAATAATGAATTTACCATTTTATCTTAAATCTGTTATTTTACAAACGTCCATATCTCCATAATCCAGGTTTTCCCCTGCCATTCCCCAAATAAAAGTATAATTTGAGGTTCCAGCACCCGAATGAATTGACCATGGTGGAGAAATTACTGCTTGGTGATTGTTCATCCAAATGTGGCGAGTTTCATCCGTTTGTCCCATGAAATGGCATACCGCTTGATTTTCAGGAATATCTAAATAGAAATAAACTTCCATTCTCCTGTCGTGAACATGGGCTGGCATGGTGTTCCAAACGCTTCCTGTTTTTAATTCTGTCATTCCCATTTGCAATTGGCATGTAGTTACAATTCCACCAATTATCATTTGGTTCACCGTTCTATGATTGGCAGTTTCCATTGAACCCAGTTGCAATTTATTTGCTTCAGCAAGCCCTACTTTTTTATTTGGATAATTGGTATGTGCTGGAGCTGAATTCAAGTAAAATTTTGCGGGATTATTAGCGTCATCACTTTTAAAAACAACCTCTTTATTTCCACTTCCAATATACAAAGCATCTTTAAAACCTAAATCGTAGACCTCTCCATCGGCAGTTACGGTTCCATTTCCGCCTACGTTAATAATACCCATTTCTCTTCTTTCCAGAAAATAACTAGATTTCAGAGGATCAATTGCTTCTAAAGCTAACGGTTGGATTGGGACCGCAGAACCTGCAATATATCGGTCGTAATGAGAATAAGTTAGATTGATTTTACCTATTTCCATTAGATTGTCTATTAAAAATTCCGATCGTAATTGTGCAGTATCATATTGTTTAACAGCTTGAGGACTTGAGGCGTATCTCGTTTCGTAAGAGGTAGACATTTAAAATTTATTTAATTATTAGTGAGATTATATAAAATGCTAATTTAGGATAAATTGGTAAAATAAAATAAAAAAAAACAGTGTATTAAATACACTGTTTTTTTTGATATTAATAACCAGGATTTTGTGGTATGGTTATGAACGAATTGGTGTCGATTTCGTATTGCGGAATAGGCAATAAAAATCGATTTAGATTTGCATTTGATTGAAGCTGAGTCAAAGAAACAGGTAATACACTAAACGTACCATAGAATTTAGAGTACATATTGGTAAAGTGTTTTTTCATTACATATTCAACACCTTGAACTTTTAAATTTGGAAATGCATCAGTTGAAGCTGACAAAGATGTTGTGGTCGTTGTAAATCTAAGAATGTCAAACCATCGTTGATTTTCAAAAGCAAATTCCCATCTTCTTTCTTGTGCCAATGCTTTTTCAAAAAGAGCAGTTGTCGTTATTGTTGTTGACGTAAGAGCTGCTAATCCAACTCTAGCACGAACTAAATTAATTAAAGCCAAACTTCCAGCGGTGTTACCATCGGCTTCCGCTTTCATTAATAAAACATCCGAATAACGAATAACTGGCCAATCATTTTCTGCATCATTAGCAAGAGCTGTAGGTGAAATATATTTTTTAATATAATAAGTACTAGTTCCAAATAGACCAATATTCACATCTTTTCTACTCACAGCAGGATCAATATAGCTGGTATAAGCAGAATTTGTTTTTGTTATTTCTAATGTCGGATTGTTTGAAGAATTTCCGTCTCCATTGATAACCGCATTACCACTATTTGATGGTGCAAATAAGTTGGCTAATGGATTCCCCATTCCTAAACCACCCGATTTGTAACGAACAGCAAAAAGAATTTCAGAATTCATTTCGTTATTTACAGAAAATACACTTGCATAAGTAGGCTGCAAACTATACCCTCC
>CALPNL020000018.1 GCA_943324925.2 Chitinophaga pinensis
AATATACTTGGGAATGGAGATGATGTACCTGCAGTAGCCAATGTTCCCAATAGATTAGAACCGTCTGAAATAAAAACACTTCTACCAGCATTCGTTGCTCCAAGCCAAATTTTTATTTGACAAGGACCTGTTACAGAAAATTTAAGAAACCTTTTCGTAGGTAAATTATTTGCATAAGTACTTGCTCCACCTGTATTAAAACGGTTTACTGCTGTATAATTATCTTGAAAAGTTGCCCCGTTGTTTGTAATTGCAGCAAAGCTAGTAGCTCCACCATTAGTTACAGTTAATTCATCAACAATCCTATCTGTAGTATAAGCTGCAGCTAAAGGCCAATTAGTAGTATCATTTCCAAAATCCCAAACTTTATTTTGAGCACTTGAAACAAAAGTAAGCAAAATAAAAAACAAGCTCAATAAAGTAACCCTCGTGTTACCCTTCCCTTGAAATAAACTAAATGTAACGTTGTTCATAAAATATAGAGTTTAATTTATTAAATACGTTTAATCTAAAAAAAAAAGCTTTAAATCAATAATAATTACGATTAAACAGATGTAATCGATTACACAAACTTAAAAATAATAATTAAAAAAAACACATACTATATGATAAACCTAATATTTTTATGATTTATTTAAATATTTAACATTTATTGATAAAATAATATAACAGATATTTATTTCATAATTATAAAATTCAACGAAAATGGTATGGAATTGCAATCGATTGCGAAAAATGCAATTTACTACCGAAAAAGTGATAGAAATATCTGAAAAATAGAGCCAACAAAAAACCCCAATTGCAATTGGGGTTTTAAAAATATAGAATTATCGAACTAAATTATTTTATCGCTTTAATTAAATTTTGACATTGGGAATTGGCCAACAATTTAAGTTGAGCAACAGCAATTTTGGCAATTTCCGTAGCTCCTTTTATAGATAAATGGGTATCATCATCTTTGCCTTCCGGATAATAAGGCACTTCTCCCGGTTTAAAATGCAAATGCAATTGCTTGGATTTTTCTGGGCCGTAGGCAATCTCCAGCGACTCAGTTAAATATTCCATGTCTATAAATGGAACATTATATTCTAAAGCTACCAAACGCATTTCCATAGAATACGTTTCATGTTTACTGATTAAAACTCCCTGCTCATTAAAATTTCTCCTCGCAATGGGCGAGAATAAAATTGGAATCGCATTTTTTTCTCTAGATTCTTTTATAAACTTGATTAAATTATAACGGTATGCCGTGTGAGGATTGGTATATCGCAAAGAATCGGTCGTTTTCGAATCGTTATGCCCAAATTGAATGAACACATAATCACCCGGTTTTAGGACTTTGTAAACGGCTTCCCATTTTTTTTCAGCAATAAAACTCTTGGTACTTCTTCCATTTACCGCTCTATTGTCTATTATTACACCAGGTTTAAAAAAGGATGGCAACACTTGACACCATCCAAATTCTGGGTTGGTATCCGGGTTTACTTTGGTCGCCATCGTAGAATCACCAATAGAGTAAATAGTGTTGTTTTGAGAAAAAATATTTATCGTTACAAATAGTAAAAGGAAAAGTGTTTTATTCATAATGTTCATTGTTTATTTTACAGCTGTAGGAGTGGTTGCTTTTTCACCAATCACTACTTCATTAATTGAGACCTTTTCAGTATTGATAACTGTCATCCCATTGGGTGTAGAATTTATGTTTATATTATTCAGTTCAATCTGTGAAACTTTTTTATTTGGGTAACCCTCAATTACAATTCCTGTTTTTGTGGCTTCCATACAACTTATATTAGAAAAATAAATGTTAGAGATTTTAGTAGAATGCAATCCACTTCCCTCCCCATGATAATTTGCAGTAATAAAAATACAATCTTCTACTTTTCCAAAGGACAAATTTTTAAAATGAACATTATTGATATACCCTCCCCGATCTGAATTTGTTTTTATAAAAATCCCTCTTTTTAAGTAACCACTAAATTTACTATTTTCAACATAAATGTTTTTGACTCCAGCCGACATTTCACTTCCAATAACCACTGCATGCAACCCTTTGAATTCACAATTTCTAACCACAATATTTTCGGATGGAGTTAAAGAATTGCTTCTCCCTTCTTCATCTCTACCCGCTTTTATGGCAATATTATCATCCGCGTTATCAAAAGCGATATTTTCTATTAAAACATCTTTTGCGTATTCAGGATCAATTCCGTCATTGTTTGAATTAAATGCTTTGTACTTCAAGCCTCTAACAGTGATGCTTTGCGACTTTAATAAATGGAGACACCAAAATGGGGAATCTTCAATTTTGATATTCTCTACCAATATGTTTTTACAATTAAAAAACTGAATTAACTGGGGTCTAAGAAAATGTCCGTCGCCAAATTTTCGATCCTTCATAGGCAAATTACTATGATTCATTTCTCTGGTAAGCATTTTGTCGGGACCCTCTTTAGCCTTGAAACTGTTCCAAATTTTACTTCCTTCTCCGTCAATTGTACCTTCACCCGAAATGGCAATATCCTTGCAATTGTAGGCATAAATAAGTGGACTATAGTTATAAATCATTGTCCCTTCCCAGCTGGTTTGCACCATAGGTAAATAGTATTTTGGATTATCATTAAATCGGATTTTAGCGTCTTTTTCGATAAGTAGATTCACATTGCTCACAAAATGAATCGGACCATTTAATACATATACCCCTTTGGGAACAACAATAGTTCCTCCATTGTTTTTTTTACACAAAGACATTGCTTTATCAAATGCTGGTTTCGCATCGGTTATAGAATCTCCTTTAGCTCCTAGAGTAGTTACTAAAATTCTGTAAACTGGGATTTGCGGTAATTGAATTCGATTAACAATCGAATAAACAGAATCAGATGGGAAACTACTATTTTGAGCAAAACAGTGAATTGAAATAAAAAGTAAAATTAGGAGCTTTTGTTTCATACTGTTTTTTTATTTTGAATCGTTATTAAAATTAATTATTTCCTTAGCCATCTCAGAACCCAAAACAGTTTCTATTGAATATTTTTTTGCTGCTCCCTTTTTTAATTGCCGTGACCAAGAAACTCTTTTATCGGTTTTAGACCCTTCACCATGGCAGTTAAATTCTGCATAAAACGAGCTAATTTCTGCCTCTGGTTTCGACCAATTGTTCCAACCTTCAGGCAAAATATGATTGCCATAATCGCATTCCAAAAAAACGGTTTTAGCAAAAATTCTCCAAGGACGTCCTAAATAAACCGAAGTTACATTAGCAGCTGCAGTTAATTTACACTTCTTGAAAACGAAACCATAATCAGCACCTTCCGGCGTAGAAGCAGCGGTAACAAAGGAATTTTTCAAACTATGGATGATACAATTTTCAAATAAAACCGTCGCTGCTCCAAATATAAAATCCGTGGTGCCTTCTATATAACAATTGGATAAATACTGTTTTTTATTTTTTCCGGTAACATATAAAGTGTCTTGATTTCCCAGGATAGCGCAATTACTAATTATACTATTATTGGCATTTATAGCCAACGCAACCGCTTGACCTACTTCGCCGGCTGCGTTTTTTATGGTGAGGTTTTTAGCAATAAACTGATCGCCTTCCACCAATAAAGTATAGGTATAAAAGGTGCTATTAATCCCTAAATTGATTTTGTTAAAATAATCATCAAAGGTAATTATAGTGCTTTCTTTGCTTTCGCCAATTAAGGATAGATTGGGATTCCATTCGTGAATCTTAATTTTTTCATAGTAAATACCATTTTTTATAAAGATCGTTTTTCGCTTGTAGGGAAATGATTTTGAAGCATTGATTGCTTCTTGAATAGAAGTGAAATTACCGCTACCATCTTGGGCAACAACAGAATATGAGTCATCTACAGGCTTTTTCTCCACTTGCGAATACAGAAAAGAACTCGAAAGAATAAGCCCCCAAACTATTTTATTAATCAGCCTCATCAAATTAATTATTTATCCAACTCTAAAGCGGCCAAAATAAAGGGACCCGTTGCTTTTGGATCGTTGTCTTTTTTTCTTTCATTTACATAATAACTGTAGGAACCATCACGGTAGGGATTTCCTCCTAAACCAGCAACAGCACAAGCTTGCGTAATTGTAATTTCGCCATCTTCTTTAGTGATTATCAATTGGGAGGTTAACGATTTAAAGGAATTATTGGCAATCTCTTTGTACTTTGCAGGAAGATATCCTTTGTTTACTCCTTTAGCCAATGCATAAATAAACATAGAACTTCCTGATGATTCTAGGTAATTGCCCTCCCGATTCCCTTGATCGGTTACTTGGTACCATAACCCAAATTTTTCGTCTTTGGCTTTATCTAAAGCAGCGGCAAGGGAATTTAAATAACCTATAAGTACTTTTCGTTTTGGGTGATTTTTTGGAAAATAATCTAACGCATCTACTAAAGCCATAGCGTACCAACCTATAGAACGCGACCAAAAGTTAGGCGATTTACCGTTTTCCTTATTGGCCCAAGCCATTAATTTACTTTCATCCCATGCATGATAAAGCAGTCCGGTTTTAGAATCGATAGCATGCTTTTGAATTAATTCAAATTGCTTAGCGACATCATTAAGCTGCTTACCATTTTCAAAAGTGGTCGTATATTGAGCATAAAAAGGTTCTCCCATATACAAACCATCCAGCCACATTTGGTTAGGATATCTTTTTTTGTGCCAAAAACCACCATCAGTAGTTCGTGGCTGTTCTGAAATTTGCTTTCTCAAAAGCTTCATTGCCTCTAAATATTTTACCTCTTTGGTAGTTGAATACAAATTAAATAATATTCTTCCCGCAGTAATCATATCGATATTATAATCGTCGAATTGATAGGTTTTAATATTTCCCTTATCGTCAATTAAAGCGTCTGCATAATTTTTTATATAATCATAATACTGCTGGTCACCCGTTTTTAGATATAATTTTTCCAATGACGTAAGTACTAATCCGTGAACATAATCCCATTTTGGCGATTTTTGTTCGTCGATTTGATAAGCCTCAGGATGCCTTTTTAGGATAGACAACGCCATTTTTTTGGACCATTTCATGGTGTCATTGATAGTAATTATTTTATCACTTTCTGTAACGGGTTGCGCCTGGTCTCCATTTGCAGCAGCAGCAAAATTCATTAATAAAATAGAAGCTAAAGCGGTGTTTTTTAAATAATTTTTCATATTATAAAATTTATACTAATTTAATTTATTTATCTAATTCAATGGCAGCTAAAAGAAATGCGCCCAATCCATGAGAATTATCGACTTTAATTTTCTCGCTAATGTAATAATTAAAAGAACCATCTCGATACGGATTTCCTCCTAAACCTGCACTAGCACAAACTTGGGTAATATGAATTTCACCATTAGAATCAACTTTAATTAATTTATTAATCAATCCGTCAAATCCAAGCGTTGCATTTTTCTTGAAATTCAATGGCAAATAGCCTTTGTTGACTCCTTTTGCTATGGAATAAATCAACATGGAAGAACCTGATGCTTCCAAATAATTACCCTCATTTGTGGCTAAATCTGGAACTTGAAACCACAATCCAGAATGATCTTGGTATTTAACAACAGAAGTAATCAATTCATTCAAATAGGCCTTCAGTACTTTGTGTTTTGGGTGGTCTTTTGGAAAATAATCCAACACATCTACTAATGCCATAGCATACCAACCAAGCGCTCGTAACCATACATGTGGTGCTGTTCCCGATATTTTATCGGCCCAAGCCATTTGCTTACTCTCATCCCAAGCGTGAAAATAAAGTCCTGTTTTAGCATCCAAGCTATGGTCGTGTAGCAATTCAAATTGGTGTGCTACATCATTTAATTTATCTCCATTTTCAAATATTGAGGTGTATCTTGCATAGAAAGGCTCGCCCATGTACAATCCATCCAGCCACATTTGATTTGGATATATTTTTTTGTGCCAAAAACCACCGGAAGCAGTTCTAGGATAATCAATAAATTGCTTTCTCAAAGACATAATTGCCTTCAAATATTTAGAAGAGTTTTCATTATCATTAAGTACAAAAAGTATTTTTCCTGCATTAATAAAATCTATGTTATGATCTTGAGGGTTGAAATTTTGAATTAAACCGTTATCATCAATTAAGCTATCAGCGTACTCTTTAATGTAAGTATAGTACTTTCGATCCTTATTTTTAGCATATAATTTCTCAAATCCTGTTAAAATCATTCCAATTTTATAATCCCATTTTGGCGCTTCATGGTTGTCAATTTGCCATGCTTTTGGGTGTCTTTTCATTATAGACAAAGCCATGCGCTCCGACCATTTGAATTGGTCAGAAATTAATGTTTCTTTTTTATCAGTAGTATTATTTTGTGAGTAAATTGAGTTTACTATCAAAAACAAAAAACAAAAGAAAATCGAGTATACTTTGGCTATTTTCATAGATTAAAGAGTATTATTAGCATTTAATAAAGCTAATTTTTTATTCAAATAAGCAATGAATTCTTCTTGTGATTTTAAACCTGCTTTTTCCTTTTCCCAAGCCCCTAAAAAATAAAATGAAACCGCTTTGTTTGAAGGATTAAAAACGATTAAATGATCATCAATCCCTTCTACTAGTTTTTCGACGGTAGAAGTTTGATAAAATACGGACATTCCCAAATTATCAGAAAACATCGTTTGAGGCCCATAAGTAGCTATATAAGCCCATTTTTTGTTGGTACTTTCTGCTTTTATAACTTCTAAATTTTTCAGTTTTACAATACCTGTGCAAATTCCTGAAGTGCTTTTAGACGGTGTAATGGTATGTTTTACATAATATTCATCTGGAAAAACGGATAATTTTGATTTTAAATCAATTTTTTCATTTGCGGTATTCCAACCGAAATAATCCACAAAAACATTGGACTGTTTACTTAAATTTTCAATTTTAACGAAAGTAGAATCTACCTTCTTAAAATGTAACACTTCATTATTTATTAATCTACCTATAGAACCAATACCCATTCCTTTCCCTACTTTAAGGATATCAGATCCCCATTCACATTTCTCATGATAGGAATCAAAACCATCCAAACCTATTTTTGGCAAAACCAGGGTATCGGAATATTTTCCAAATAAATCGATGGCGTTTCTCCAATCTAAATACAATCTGTAGGCGATGTGTTTGTTTTCAAATCCTGGCCCTTCATAACGAATATCAAAAGAATGGTCGGTATGTTCTTTGGCCAATTTCATTGAAGTAACATTTTTAAAATTCCCACCGATGTATTTTTGACCTTCCCATTTTCCTTCTTGTTTAACTGATATTTCAGCATAGGCTTTTGAAGTATTGGATTTCTTTATTTCTTGGGATATTCCAATTTGAGTTATTAATAGAAAGGCTGAAATAATTCTAATTTTTTTCATAATTTGACTGTTATTTATTTTTGAATATTTTATCTAAAAAAGCTACGGTATATTCTACCATTGGTTGAAACCAAGGATTAAAAAACCAAAATGAATGCGGTGAATTCGGAATGTTTTTTATTTCACTATAAATTTGGTAGTTGTTTAATTTTGAAATCATATCCGTTCTACCAGCATGAAATCGAGTCATATCACTATTTATAAATAATATTGGTGGTGTTGAAGCGCTCACTTGATTTAGAGCCGAAGCTTGATTCCAAATTTCCGGTTTTTCTTCATAAGAGCCTCCCAACCACAAACTAGCTGCTTTTCCCTCCTCGGATTCTGGATGTTTAAAAGCTAAAACCCCATCTAAGTCAATAATTGCTTGAACACTGGCATTTTCATTGATTACTGAAGCCGATTCATAGTCTAAATTATTGTTGGTAGTTCCAATTAAAGCAGCCATTTGACCTCCTGAAGAACACCCTAATATAGCGACTTTATCTGGATTTACATTGAACTTTTTAGCATTTGCTTTAATATATTTTATTGCATTTTTTACATCAAAAATGGCTGCTGGATATTGGGCTTCTGGCGATAATCGATATTCAATTGTAAAACAAGAATAACCTTTTATTGCCAATTCCTGGGCATAGATTTTCATTTGAGATTTATCTCCGGATTTCCATCCTCCACCGTGTATCAATAGTACAGCGGGCTGTATTTTTCTTCCTTTTTTATAATAGGCATCTAAATGCAATTGTCGAGAATCAACAATATTATAAACTAAATCAATTGAAAAAATAAGATTTTTATATTTTTTTTCTTTTACAATTTCAATAAATGGAAACCTCTTGATTTCCTTATTGTAAGTACTTAAAACAGTGTAGGAAGTATCCCGGCCAATTTTACTTTGACCCACAATCAAACTTGAAAAAAGCAATAGGATTAACGTTATAAACTTCATGAATTATTTTGCATAAATGTACTAAAAAAAATAAAAAAGGAGTCTGTATTTTATTACAAACTCCTCATTTTTCAAATAAAAATCTAACTTAACAAATAATATTTTTAACCACTAGTAAGCGGGGTTTTGAGGGAAGTTTTTGTTTAAATTTAAATCAAGAGCGCTTTGAGGAATAGGTCTTAATATTTTAAGTTGACCATTATTCCCATTAAAGTTACTTGGTTGAATTAAATAGTTATACAATGAAGCTCTTTCTACTAACTTACCTGTACGTTTAAGATCAAACCAACGGTGGTATTCTCCTAAAGTTTCTCTTGCGCTTTCATCTAAAATATAATCAATATTAAATTCTGCTGCGGTAGCATTTGGAACACCAGCTCTAGCTCTAACTGCATTTAATCTTGTTAAACCAGTTGCTAAATCTCCTTTTTTCAAATATGCCTCAGCTGCAATTAAATACGTTTCACCTAATCTCGCTAATACAATATCTCTGGTACTTGTTTTTGCACCGTAAGGAGCTGTTGGATCATCAAATTTACGAACTGGAATTGTAGCATAATCTAAACTCACTACACGAGCTCCATAAGTTCCGTAATCATGATAATTAGCAGGTAAAAGTGTTGGATTAGCAGCTAAAAATGCCGCTTTTTGAGCTGGAGTAATCCATTGTGGTGCATAATAGTGAAATACATTTGATGGGTTTACCGGTAGATAAAAATCGTAGTATTTAGTATAGCAAATATCCATAAAAGTAGATTTCCATCTTAAATCTGCTTGAGTATACAAACTAATTGCAAATTGAGTTGGACATAAATTATAGGTTCTAAATGGCGCTTTACCAGCTACATCTGCACCCCCTTGATAAGGACCAAAATAACTTCCTTGTTTGTTTCCAAGAGTTTGCGGTGAAGCACTTACAGATCCCGTTGCATATTGTACAGAAAAAATAACTTCAGCATTCATATCATTACCCGGTTTCCATAAGTTTGCTGGAGTTATAGACAAGGCTTGGTTATTGATTGCTAAATCAGCATAAGTAGCTGCATTTGCAAAATCGGTTGAACTTGCGAAAGACTCATATCCTCTAGTAAGGTATACTTTTGCTAATAATTCTTGAACTGCTCTTTTATTTACTCTACCATTATAGGCAGCTGTACTTACCAAATTTTGAGAATCTAATAAATCAGTAATAATAAAATCGTAAATTTCTGCAGCTGTATTTCTTTCAAAATACATTTGAGGAGTTTTAGAGTAATTTTGAACTAAACTAACGCCTCCATAAGTTTGTACTAATAAGAAATAAGCATTAGCGCGCAAATATTTTACTTCACCAATACGGTTATTTAAAGTACTAGCTGGTGCTGTAATAGTAGAATAATACAATGCCATATTTGCTTTTTGAATTGCAGCATAACATTTATTGTACAAATAATCAACTCCTTCAGAAGCTGGATTTAATTGTGTATATCTACTTAGACCTTCTGGCTCAGAAGTTCTTCCAGCCGCATATAAATCGGTACCTGCACAAAATAACCATGGGTCGTTTCCATAAATTTCTCTTAGTTGAGAATAATTGGCATTAATTAAAGCCTCAAATCCTGGATTGGTTAAATATTCAACATCTGGATCTGCATATGATCTGTTATCTTCGTCTATACTACAAGAACTGAAACAAGATAGTAGGATTACTAGAATTAATATTGTTTTTTTCATTTTATATATATTTTAATTTATTTATAATTATAATCTAATACTTACACCCATTTGATAGGTAATCGATGCTGTTCTTCCAAGTCCTAAAGAAGCGCCTGCCCATTCTGGATCGTAACCATCATAATTAGTAATTACAAATGGATTCAAAACATTAGCATAGATTCTAAAAGATTTCATTTTGAACGTTTTAAGAACATCGTTTGGCAATGAATAACCTAAGGCAATATTTTTAATTTTAACAAATGAGGCATCTCTATAGAAAGCCATGTTTGATGACCAATATTGACCTTCATTACGAGGCTGTGGATACGTATTAGAACTTTGAGCAGGAACTCCAGCGCCATTTGCAGGAACATACCAATCCGCTAAATCCGCTTTTTGACGACCTCTATCATTTACATCTGCAAAATTATCATGGAAATTACTCAAAACAAGAACATTTTGGTTGGTAATTACAGAAACAGCAAAATCAAAATTTCCAACTCTTAAGTTTGAATTTAAACTTCCTGACCATTCTGGAGTAGAATTTCCAAGTACAGTTCTATCGTTTACAGCGTCTATTCTACCGTCACCATTTAAATCTTTTACTCTAGCTTGTCCCGGTAATTGATTAAAAGTTAAAGCTAAAGCTCTTTCACTTTCTTGCCAAATTCCGTCAAAAACATAGTTGTAAACAGAATTAATATTTTCATTAATAAATAAGTTATTTCCTACATCACTTACAATACTTTGATTGTATAAAGAAACTAACTTGTTCACATTTTTAGTAAACGCGAAAGTAGTTTCCCAAGTCACCTTTTTAGATTTAATGTTTGTTGTAGTTAAAAGGACTTCAACTCCTTTATTACTAACTGATCCAACATTGGCAAAAGTAGAAGCATAACCAGTTTCCAATGGTAAGGTTTGTTTAAAGATCAAATCTTTAGACAATCTATCATAAACATCAATACTTCCAGAAATTCTGTTTTTCAACAAACCAAAGTCAAGACCAAAGTTTAACTCTCTTGTTTTTTCCCAAGTCAAATTACTATTTGCTAGGGTTGCTGCCAACCATCCATTAGCATTAACCGAGTTAAAATCGTAATAAGTTTGTTGATTTAAGGTGTTTATAGAAGAATATGGATCTACAGAATCATTTCCGGTATAACCAATACTAGCTCTTAATTTTAAATCAGAAACTATGTTATTTTCTTTCAAAAATGATTCTTCAGTTACTTTCCATGCTAATGCAACCGAAGGAAAAGAACTCCATTTATTGTTTGCAGATAAAACAGATGATCCATCCCATCTATTAGATGCAGTTAATAAGTATTTATCTTTAAATGCATAGTTCAAACGAACGGCATAAGAACTTAAGGTGTTTAAACTGTAATTTGAAGCCACAGCATAGGATGTTTGCAAACCTGTTCCTAGGTTATAGATATCACTATAAAAAGGTTGGTTTTTAGAACTCAAAGCAGAAGTTTCATCTCTATTATAATAATAACTTTGAAGACCTAACAAGTTGAAAGAGTGGTCCTCATCAATTTTATATTTAATATTGAATTGATTGTCCCAAGTATAATTGAAATTTTTATAATTAGAGATTTCTGCTGATGGTAATCTATTATTAAGTAATCCTACATTGGTCAAACCTTGAAAAGCTTTTCCTCTTCTATAATCTTCAATACCAGCAGAGTAAGTTGATTTAAATGAAAGCCATGAGGTAGGTTTGTATTCAACAAACAAATTTCCTATCGTTTTCCATCTATTAATTTTATCTGATGAATTAGCAATTTCAATTAACGGATTGATTGTACTTGTTTTATCAATTTGAGAAACTCCATTTGGATCTAATAACTTACCTGGTGTTAGATACAATTGACCTATGATTTCATTACCATTTACATCAACAGCCCAAGGAGATAAAAATGGATTAAGTCTAAAGGCTTCTGTCATGGCATCTGCACTACCTAATTCTTCACTAGATTTTGCAATAGACAAATTAGCACCCAAAGAAAATTGATCATTAATGTTATGATTGAATCCTAATTTAAAATTGTATTTTTCTAATGATTCGTGGTCCACATTTCCAGTTTCATTTTGAGCACCTAAACCAAGATTATAGGACATCCCATTATCTGCACGACCAGAAATAGAAACATAATTATTTTGAGTAATCCCTAGTTTAAGTACGGCATCATACCAATCGAAAGTATTGTCTTCAGCAACTCTTCTTTTTAACAAAGGACTAATAGCACCAATAGTATTTGCTTCTAATTGCACTGGTGTAATTGCCATTGGATTATTTAAATTTATCGTACCTAAAAACGCCGATTGATGATAGTACCACCATTTCTTTCCGCTCATCATTTTTGGTAGTCTTGCTACTTCTTTTGTACCAGTTGAAGTTTCAAAAGAAACTGTCATTCCCGATTTAGCAGTAGAACCACTTTTAGTGGTTACTATAACTACCCCACTTGCTCCTCTAGATCCATAAATAGCAGCGGAAGAGGCGTCTTTCAATATATCAATTCTGGCAATGTCCTGAGGATTTAAGAAATCAATTGCATCTAATGGCACACCATCTACTACGTACAATGGCTTTGAACCATTTAATGAGTTTGCTCCACGAATTACAACATCAAAACCATCTCCTAATCTTCCTGTTTTTGTAGTAATTTGAACTCCTGGCATACTTCCTTGCATCGCTTCTATTGGACTCGTATTGTTTCTTTGAGTTAAGGTTTCTGCACTTAAAGTATTAACTGAACCCGTAAGGTCTTTTTTCTTAACGGTTCCGTATCCTACAACAACAACTTCTTGCAATTTTTCATTTTCTTCTAATAGGATTACGTTAATACTGTTTTTCCCATTAGAATTAATTTCTTGAGTTTGGTATCCCAGGTAACTTAAAACTAAAATAGTCTTTGCTTCAGTAGTAACTATCGAAAAGTTTCCATCCATATCAGTAGTAACACTGTTTTTGGTTCCTTTCTCTAGGATATTCACCCCTGGTATTGAAACTCCTTTTGCATCTTTTACAGAACCAGTTACTTTACTTCCTTGCTGAGCAAATAAACTGTTTGATGTTAATAAGCAAATTAGCATTAAAAAAGCCGAAAGAAAAATCGAACACTTTTTAAAATAATTTTGGTAATTCATAATCGTTTGGTTTTGGTTAAATTATAAAAAATAAAAATTGCAACAATAATTCATGCAATCGATTACACAAACCTAAATAAATTAATCGTTATTAAGGTTAAATTGGGGAGAAAATTTAATTGCGATATTCATTTTTATATTATTCGCAATAAAAGTGATCATTTTTAAAAAAATAACTTGTAATTATATTGAAAGATTGAAAATTAATTTAATTATTTAACACACGATTAAACCCTTAAAATCATTTAAAAACCATTATTAATTGATAATTAGTGATTTATCGTAAATAAAACGAATCTATTTTTCAAAATAAGTAAACAAAAAAAAATTATTGAATTTTGCCATTGGATTATTGAATGCAATAAAATAAAAAAAGTGTGAAGAAAAACACACTTTTAAGATTTAAATAGGTAGCTAATTCATTATAATGAAACGCCTCTTTTCCATGGAATAAATACATCTTGTTTCAGCTGATCTGCTTTTGTTTCCACATTTCCACTTGCCAATTCAATAATATAATCTACGATTTCTGCTCCAACTTCGGAAATGGTCTTTTCACCAGTAATTACTGTTCCTGCATTTACATCAATAATATCAGACATTCTATTAATTAATGCCGTATTAGAAGAAATTTTTACAACGGGTGCAATCGGATTCCCCATCGGATTCCCTAAACCTGTTGTAAATAAAACAACTGTAGCTCCAGATCCAACTAATCCTGTGGTACATTCAGCATCATTTCCTGGCGTATTTAAAAGATTTAAACCTGGTTTTGAAATATATTCGCCGTAATCTAAAACATCTACGATAGGAGAAGTCCCCCCTTTTTTTGATGCTCCTGCCGATTTCATTGCATCGGTAATTAATCCGTCTTTGATGTTCCCTGGAGATGGGTTCATATCAAACCCTGAACCTGCATCTACCACTGATTTTTCAAAAGCTTTCATTAAAGTTAAAAACTTATCTGCTTTTTCTTCATCCACACAACGGTTCATCAATTCCTGCTCGACGCCACATAATTCTGGAAACTCAGCCAAAATGGTTTTTCCTCCCAAAGCTGCAAAAATATCGGAAACAACTCCTAATGCTGGGTTAGCAGAAATTCCTGAAAATCCGTCGGACCCACCACATTCCAATCCAATACTTAATTTTGAAAGAGGAGCTGGTTTACGTTCAATTTTGTTCGCTCTTTTAATGGCTTCATAAGAATCTTTAATCACCATTTGAAACATTTTATCAGTAGTTCCTATCTGTTGTTGCTCATAGATCAAAATTTCTTTATCACTATTTGGATTAATCTCCTTTAATGCTTTTTTAAAAATATCTATTTGCAAATTTTGACATCCTAAACTTAAAACTGTTGCCCCTGCCACATTTGGATTATTCACATAACCTGCAAGCAGTTTTGCCAACAATTCTGAATCTTGTCGAATTCCACCACAACCCCCTTGATGATTTATGAATTTTACTTCAATATTATTTAAAAGATTTTCATTTAAATTTTTTTCAGCAACTTCTTCTACGCTCTTTTCTTCAATTAAAGAGCGTAACAAATTTTTATAAGAAACTTCTTTTTTTGGTAGTAACTCGTTTTCAAAAATGTCTTTCAGTTTTTCGATATTTTTGTTTTCGCAAAAAACTAATGGAAAAAATAACCAAACGTTTTTGGTTCCAACTTGTCCATCATTACGATGGTATCCGTTGAATGTTTTGTCCTTCCAACGGTCTACATTTGGTGGAGTCCAACCTAAATTTCCGTTTTTACCAAAAACTTTTTCACTTTGGTGTTTTACATTTTCGGTAGTAATTACCTCCCCTTTTTTTACAGATTTTGCAGCTTTTCCAACCAAAACGCCATACATTATAATAGCATCTCCAATTTCAAAATCAATCTCTGCTATTTTATGTTTTGCTTTAACATCTGTTGTTGGTGTGACAGTAGTTCCTTCAAATACAATTTGTTCGTTTTGTACCAAATCGGTTAAAGCTACAATTACGTTATCTGCTGGATTTACTTTTATTAATTTCTTTTGCATAATTTTTTTTTTAGTAAAATGGTTTATTTACTAAAGTTAGCGCAACCCTTTTCAATACCATTAGTATTTATTTCATTCAAAGCCAAAACTACCGCTTCAGATAATCCATTTATTTTTGTTAAATCTTCGCCCCAAAATTCAATATTAGATAAAATATTGGTTACAACCAAATCTATATTCTCCAATTGCCATGCGGTATTAAATGCTTCCACAATTTCAGGAGTATCTTTAACCGGCAACGCTTCGTTTTTCCATATTCCTTTATAGAATTGGATTAAACATGCCAATGAAAAAGTTAAATTAGTAGGTAATTTATCCTTCGCCTTATAATATTGAAGTATACTTGGCAAAACTCTTACTTTAAATTTTGAGATAGAATTTAATGCAATATCAGCCAATGCATGCTTGATATAAGGATTTTTAAATCGATCCATTACTTCTTCAGTATAGGCATGAATTTCATTTTTATCCATTTCAAGTGTTTCGCTGATTTCACTTATTATGTTGTTTACAAATTTTCCCGTGAAATCACCGTTAACCGTTTCCATTACTAATTGGTTACCAAACAAAATAGAACAAGGCACCATTGCGGTATGAGCACCATTTAATATTCTAACTTTTATCATTTTAAAAGGTCGAATGTCGTCAACGATTTTTACATTCAAATCCGTTTTATGAAATGGCAACTTTTCTTTTAAATCATCCCCACCTTCAATTGCCCAAAGAAAAAAGGGTTCGGCAGCAACAATTAAATTATCTTGATAATCTAATTTATTATTGTAATCTTCAATTTCAGCTCTTGGATATCCTGGAACAATTCTATCTACCAAAGTACTGTGGTAGGTACAAGCATCTGAAACCCAAGTTTTAAATGAATCAGACAATTGCCATAAATCACAATATTGTAAAATGCATTTTTTTAGGGTTTCTGAATTGTAATCTATCAATTCACATGGTATAATTGTAAGACCTTTAGCTTTATCTCCATTGAAATGTTTAAATCTTTCATGTAACAATACAGTCAATTTAGCCGGAAATGAACCGGGTGGCTGACTATCTGGAGTATCACTTTCAACATACTCAATTCCAGCTTCTGTGGTATTTGAAACAATAAATTGGAGTTCCTCTTCTTTAGCCAAAGTAATAAAATCAGCAAAATCGGTATAAGGATTTATTGCTTTTACAATGTTTGTAATTAGCTCAATATCTTGAATTTTCTCGCCTTTTTTGATTCCATTCATAAACAAGGTATAAAGTCCATCTTGCTCATTAATCATGTTTACCATACCTTCTTTCAAAGGTTGAACCATTGCAATTCCAGCATTGAAACCCACTTCTTTATTCAATCTTTGAAAAGCATAATCTACGAAGGCTCTTAAGAAATTACCCTCACCAAATTGCACTACTTTAATGGGAAGCAATGTTTCAAATCCTGTATTTATTCTGTTTAATTTTTTCATTTAATAAAGCTAAATGGTTCCTATCTTTTTATTTTATTGATTGAATCAAATTTAATACTGCTTTGGTTTCTGATTCGATGGTGGCATACTCTTTATCCGCCATCAATTGTTTGCTGATGAGTTTGCTTCCCATCCCCACTGCAGAAACCCCTGCTTTGAACCATCCTTCGATGTTTGCTCTCGTGGTATCTACACCGCCCGTTGGCATGAATAATAATTTTGGGAATATATCTTTAATACCACTCAAGAAATCAGGTCCTAGCATGTTTCCTGGGAATAATTTAATGAATTTTACTCCTGCATTTTCAGCAGCTATAATCTCTGTTGGCGTCATACAACCTGGGCTGTACAACACTTCTTTGCTTTTTAGAAAAGATGCTACTTCAGGAACAAATCCAGGGCTAATAAAAAAATCAGCACCCACCTCATAGTATTCCTGTGCTTGTTGTAGGTTTTTTATGGTTCCTATTCCTAATAACAAATCAGGCATTTCAGCATTTCTAATTTCAACCATTTTGGTAAAATTACTAAGTGCTGCTTCTCCACGACTAGTATATTCTATCGCTTTTATTCCTGCTCGGTACAAGGCTCTTAATATTTCAATGGTTACTTCTTGGTCGGCATTGAAATAAAGCGGTAGCATTCCTTGAGCTACAATTGCATCCGATACTTGTTGGATCTTACTCATTATTTAGATTTTAACTTTTATAACTATTTTTCTTATTTCGCCTTCGCCAATCATCGGTGCGTGAACGTCTTCTGGGTAAAAAATCCCAAATTGGTTGTCCGTTAATTGGAAATACATATCAGGGCTATCATTAAAAAAACGAACGTCTTTCTCGGGATTGTAATCACCGTTGGGTTGTACGCATTTTTCTCTTGGTTTCCATCCGATGGTTTCTAAACCGCTTACGCAAATTTGGATATCGATGTTTTTATCATGACATTCAAATTTTTCTAGGCTCACTGCTTGGGTTTTACCATTTCCAACGCTGACGATCATTTTTAGGCCTTCGCAAATTTCTGAAACGCCAACAGGTAAATTCGCCAAGTCTTGTTTTTTGATATAATCAAATGCTTGGGCAAATAATGGATTTAAACTCGTGTATTTCGATGCGTTAGCTAAGGTATCTATTATCATAGGTTTTTGTTTTGTTTTTGTCTTCTTACCTTGCAACTCTACCAGAAGCGTCGCCTCCCATCAGTTTGTTTACTTCATCCACCGTAACTAAGTTCGCATCACCTTTTATAGTGTGTTTCAAGCAAGAAGCAGCTACTGCAAAATCCAATGCGTTTTGATCGTTATCAGGATAGGTTAATAATCCGTAGATTAATCCTCCCATAAATGAATCTCCACCACCTACTCTATCTACGATATCGGTAATTTGGTATTGACGGGTTTGAAGCATTTGTTTTCCATCGTATAAAACTCCTGCCCAAGTATTGTGTGAGGCTGAAATCGATCCTCTTAAAGTGGTGATTACTTTTTTGGCTCTTGGGAATTTTTTCATCATTTGTTGGCAAACAGATAAAAACGCTTCTGCTTTAACATCGTGTCCGTGGGTTTGAACTGCTGCCCCATCAGGTTTGATTCCAAAGTGCATTTCGGCATCTTCTTCGTTTCCTAAAATCACATCACAATACGAAGTTAATTCGGTCATGATGGCTTCACGATCGCCACCGTATTTCCATAATTTGGCTCTGTAATTTAAATCGGTAGAAATAGTAACTCCTAATTTGCTCGCTGCTTTAACTGCTTCAAGACAAGCATCTGCTGAACTTTGAGAGATTGCCGGGGTAATTCCAGTCCAATGGAACCATTCAACTCCTTGAAAAACTTCTTCCCAATTGATCATTCCTGGTTGGATTTCAGACATCGATGAGTGCGCTCTATCATATACCACTTTACTTCCTCTAGAAACCGCTCCTGTTTCAAGGAAATAAATCCCCAAACGATCGCCACCCCATACAATTTTATCGACTCCAACTCCTCTTTTTCGCATTTCCATCATCGCGCATTCCCCAATATCATTCTTTGGCAAACGTGTGATAAAATCTACTGGAATTCCAAAATTAGCTAATGAAACCGC
>CALPNL020000019.1 GCA_943324925.2 Chitinophaga pinensis
AGATTTTTCTATGAAATAAGGAGTAATTCTTCCAGCATTCGGGTTGCAACAAACCGCAACATCCTGGTGTGCAGGGGAATATTTATATCTAGTTTGTTTTCGATTTGTTTCCACATCACCGTTTTTAGTACCATCCATCTCAAATGAATTATCTGTTTTTAAATAAGCAATACAAGAATGATCTGGATTTCTTGAACCTTGTGCCGCATTATAAAAAATAGTTTCTATAGCTTCGGCAGTTTTAGTGGCTCCTTGTTTTTGAAGCAATACCGAATAGCTGTCCAATAATTCATGCAATGAACAATATTCATAGCCTGTTTGTGTTGCGTTTGCGGTTCTTTGGGCAATCCATTCATCGCCAATCGCACCACCAGTTATAGTGGTTGATTTTTCAATTCTCTGAATATAAATTTCTAGTGCTTTTTGTAATTCAATATTATTTTTGGCATAAGCCGCAACGATCAATGGTCGTAAATGCTCATAAGTATGAACGCCATGAGATTGTAATTTGTAGTTAGGGTTTAAAATATTTTCTAATTGAACATCTTTTTCTGATTGATACGTTTTGCAAAAATCTTTATATAGGAATAGGGCATAATCGGTATATTTTGCATCACCCGTAATTTGATACATTTTATCCAATACATCGGTAAAGGTCAATCCGTGAGAAACACCACCATTAAATTCCTTACCAGAAGAATAAGGGCTTGAATTATTAATAGGATAATTGATCATCACATTATCGACTGCTCGCACAATCGCGTTCCATAGTTTTGGATCTCTTGAATATTCATAGTAGGCCAACAATCCTCTATACATGGTTGTTTTCGACCAAAGTTCGCCGTTTTCTGAGTTGAAATGGTACCGCAATTCTTTGTCATAAATTCCGATATAACCATCTTCATCTTGCGATTTAAGGATTTTCTGAACGTAATTTTCGACTTTTTCTAATCCTTTTTTATCATTTAGTAGAATTACATTTCTGATATATCCGTCCCACCAATTAGATTGTGTTTCGCTATTCCACCATTTGTATTGTTCCGAGCCCTCGGTGTCGCCTTCTTTATTATTTCCTAAATCCTTCAATTTACTGTTTTTATGGAGTCTACCGGAACTATAAATTGGATCGTTGATTAAGTCAGGGACCAATTTATCTAAATTTCCAACAAAGCCATCAACATCTTTTTGCATTTGAACTTTAAGCCAACCTGAAGGTTTTATACTTCCAAAAGGTAGTATTTGATATTTTTCTCCGACTTTATTTTGATCCTTTTCCTGAGAATTTACCGAATATGTAAGGAGTATAAGTAATGATAGGAATATTTTTTTCATATAGAAATTATTTATTTGTCATTTGAAAATTTAAAGTTCCGCCAGACATTATTTCTTCATATTTAATATAAGGTCTTGACAAATTCGAATTGTTTAGTTTAGGATTTTCTTGAAAAGGATTGGTGGATGAAATATTTAAAGCATTAATGATAAATTTCTTATTGTCTTTCAAATGTAGAGTGGCCTTTTTGAATTGCGGAACTCCCAAAATAAATTCACCATTTGCAGGATTTATAGGATAAAAACCTAATGAGGAAAGAATATACCAAGCACTCATTTGACCACAATCGTCATTTCCAATCATACCATTTGGAGTATTGTCATGAAAATTATTGATTATTTTATTAATATATTTTTGACCCATTTTAGGTGTTTCAGAATAAGCATACAAATAGACAATATGATGACTTGGTTCATTTCCATGTGCATATTGACCGATCATCGCTTCCTGTCCTAAAAATTTATTAGGATTGGCGCTTTCAATAGTAAAGAAATCATTTAGTTTATTGGTAAATTCGGATGTTCCACCAAGTAATTTTTTCATTCCATCAATATCATATTGCGCAGGTGTCCAAAAATATTGCCAAGCATTAGCTTCGGTATAATCGCCCGGATTATTCATTGGTGAAGTTGCTGTTAGCGGGTCAAAAGGGTTACGCCAATTGCCGATTGTGTCTTTTCCCCGGAACAATTTCGTTGATGGATCAAAAAGGGTTTTATAATAATTAGCTCTTTTTATGAAATTCGAATTGATTTCTAAATTATTCAGCTTTTCAGCCATTTTTGCCACACACCAATCATCATATCCGCTTTCTAATGTTCTTGAAACGGCTTCGTTATCCAATTTATCAAATGGATAATAACCATATTGATTGTACAATTCCCAATCGGAATTAAAATGACTTTTTGTAGTCGTTTCAATCATTGCTTTAAGCGCTTCTTTTTCATCAAAGCCTTTGAATCCATTTTGGAAAGCTGATAAAATCATTGGTATAGAATGGTTTCCAATCATGCAATAATTGTCTTGTCCCCAAGCCGTCCAAATAGGTAAAAAACCAACTGCTTTGTGATGTAAAAGCAAGGTGTTTACAATTCCATCGATTTTTTCGGGTGCAATAATTTGAAGTAAGGGAAAAGCCCCTCTGTATATATCCCAAATAGATAGGGTAGAATAGTACTCTTTGTTTGGTGCTAATGCAATCGTATCATCAGCACCTCGGTAGTTTCCATCAACATCGGCAATATTGCTAGGTTGTAACAATAAATGATACAAAGAAGTATAGAAAATTTCTTTTTGCTTTTGAGGAGCCTCAATGTCTATTCGGTTAAGATAATTATTCCAAACTGCTTCGGCATTTTGCTTTACTTTTTCAAAGCTCCAATGAGGAATTTCTGATTTTAAATTTAGTTTAGCACCTTCAATACTCACCGTTGATAAAGCTATTTTGACTTGTAATATGTTGCTTTTTGATAATTTAAAATCCAATATATATTTGGGAGCATTTTGCTTTTTAACCATTGGAATTGTTGTTGATTTTTCAAAAGGAGTTTCAAAATTAATAGTAAAGAAATATTTTTTCGTTACCCAACCTTTGGTTTTACAATAACCAGAAATTGTGGTTGGATTTTCAATTTTTATATCACTTTCTAAAACTAAACTGTCATTTAAAAATTGAATTCCATGTTGGAAATCCAATAACAATTTGCCCCTTGAATCAGGAAAAGTATATTTATGAAAAGCCACTCTTTCGGAACATGTAAGTTCCACTTTTACCTTGTCTTTTTTAAGTAATGAATAATACCCAACAGAGGCAGTTTCTGTGTCTTTGAAATAACTATTTTTGAGTTTTGATTTTTTATCATTGAATGGAAGTAACAAAATATTACCCATTTCACCAATTCCAGTTCCACTAAAGCGCATTTGAGAGAAGCCTAGAAGCAAAGTGTCTTTATATTGATAACCGCTAGTATGATTCCATCCTTGAATATTGTTATCCGGACCAGGTTGTACCATTCCAAAAGGCATTGAAGGCCCAGGAAATGTATGTCCAGTCCCATCAGTTCCGATGAAAGTATTCACAAATTTTGAATTATTCTGTGCGAAATTTGGATTAAATCCAATGATAGAAAGGACTGCAATTATTATTTTCTTTATTGCCATAATGAATCCATTTGTTCCAGACTTTTATTCTTGGTCTCTGGTACTTTTCTCCAAACAAATAGTAAAGATAAAAGACAAATTATTGAAAACAAATAAAAAGGAAATGCGCCATTAAAATGTGTTTTTAACCACTGATTTTCAACCAAACTTGGGAAAACTTGTGTCACTACAAAATTGGCAATCCATTGAATAAAAACGCTTATTGCCAATGCCAGACTTCTAATTTTATTTGGGAAAATTTCAGATAATAAAACCCAAACTATAGGTCCCCATGAAATGCTAAAGGAGGCCATAAAAAGTAGTAAAAAGGGTAGTACCCAATTACCAACTGCTTCAAAATAAATAAATGATCCAACTGCCGCTAATGCAATTGTCATTCCAATTGAGCCAATATATAATAGAGGTTTTCTTCCCATTTTATCCACAAAACGAATGGCTAATAAAGTAAAAATTAAATTCACAACTCCAAGAATACTTGTTTCTAATAAGGAAACATCTGTAGCACTTCCTAAGCTTTTAAATATCTCAGGCGCATAATATAAAATGGCATTAATACCAGTTAGCTGTTGTAAAACCGAAAGTCCAATTCCAACGAAAAGCGCTTTTTTAAACATTGGATTTACTAAATTTTTCCATTGGTTAACTTCTTTAACATTGATTGAATTTTCAATTTCTTCTTGTACTTGTAGTGCTTCTTCAGGGGAATTTATTTTCTCTAATACTTTAACGGCATCAACTGTTTTCCCTTTTTGGAATAACCATCTTGGACTTTCAGGAATTAGAAATATAAAGACTAGAAATAATATTGAAGGGATAATTTCAGACCCAAACATCCAACGCCAACCAATATTTAAATTCCAGTTGGAATCGCCTTGCAGCGCAATAAAGTAGTTTACAAAATAAACCACCACAATACCGATAACAATTGCCAATTGATAGTTTCCTACTAAAGCGCCGCGTCTTTTAGGAGGAGCAATTTCAGCAATGTACATTGGCACAACCATCGAAGCAATTCCCACACCAATACCTCCGATTATTCTAAATAGTACAAACATTGAAAACGAAACGGGTAGGGCAGTTCCAATTGAATTCAGAATAAATAAAATTGCTGTTATCAACATGGTGATTTTTCTCCCAAAACGATTACTACAATAATCGGACACAAATGCACCTATTATACAACCAACCAATGCACTTGAAATTGCCCAGCCAGTTTCTACCGGTGATAAATTAAAATACACCGTTAAATTACCTATGGCTCCTGAGATTACTGCGGTATCATAACCAAATAATAACCCTCCAAGTGCTGCGCTTAAAGCGATAAATAGTATGTAATTATTTTTATTATTTTCCATTGTTTAAAGATTTTGTTGTAAATATTTTTTCATCTTAAGGTTCGTTTCCCATTGATTTGAAAGTGGTTTTTTAGTAAATGGTTCTTCAGGCATATAGGGAAATGGACCGAATTCAGGCGTTATCGTAATTTGATTACAATTTTTTTTGTTATGATATTCAATGATTTCTTTCCACCAATTTAAATAGCAGTCAAGATAAGATTGCCATTCAGGTGCAAATGGATCGTTTACTTGTGGGCTTTGTTCGAATCCAATTCGGGCGTGTAGGTGTTTTATTTTTGGATAAATCTTCGCTAATAATTCTTTTTGATCCTCCAAATTGCTTTCTGAGACTACACAGAAATGAGAAAAATCGGCCACTAAACTTAATTTTGGGAATAGTTCTAAATATCGTTGTAATGTTTTCAAATGAAATGAAAATCTACCGCGATGAATTTCATGTACTATAGGAATATTATATTTCTTAGAGATGTTATCAGTAATTTCAATTATTTTACAATTGTCACTAAAATCATAGTAATCTTTACCGGTATGTGAATTAATAAAATCGGGTTTCAATTTTACTAAATATTCTAATCTGTCAGTTATTCTTTGAATATACTCGTTGACCGTTTCTTTTTTATTCGATAAAACTTGTTGCGCTATAAAAATAAAATCAGCATTTTTCGTAGCTCTAATATTTTCCAATTCAGTTGAAAATTCAGAAACAAATTTTGGATCGTCAGGAAAGTTGATTTCAACGCCATCATATCTATTTGAAATTACATTCGATAGAAATTCTTTAGCAGTTTGATTTTCACAACCCCAATAGGTACAGATGTATTTGATGTTCATATTATTCAGAATATAAAACCGGATTTATTGGAGAGTTGATTATTTCTCCAATTTTAGCACCTGGGCACCAGGTATTCCAATCGTGAATTTGATTTTTATTATCAGGGTTTTTTAATAGCATGTCCTTATCCATGTAAATAATAGTCATTACTTTTCTCATTTCGTTCGTACTATTTGCGCCAGCACGATGGAAAATCCAACCCGAATGAAAACTAATTTCTCCAATATCAAATGCTTCAATTACATGTTTGAAATCGGTGACACGTAATTTTTTTTGAATTACTTCTTCGCTTTCATCACCAATTTCTAATTCACGACCTTCCACAATAGAGTGACTTCCAGCGCTAAATTCCAAAGGACCCATTTCAAGTGGTGTTTCTTGTAGTGGAATCCATGCCGTAATTGTTTTATCGGTTTCTAAAGGCCAGTAATATTGGTCGGCATGCCAAGGTGTTATCCCTCCGCCACCTTCCTTGAATAATGCTTGATCGTGGTACAAACGAACACCTTTTACTTCCATTAAATCCGAGGCAATTTTAGCAATTCGTTTACTGAATATGAATTCTTTAATTATTGGGTTTTCTGTCCACAAATTAAATAATTGTAAAAAAGCTTTTCCATAAGTTGTTCGGTCTTCCAATGCCGTTTGCTCTTGGTTCATTTCATTAACTTGTTTTGAAATGGCCTCATTAAAAAATTGAAGCGTTTCTAGATTTAAGACTTCTTTCAGTTTGATAAATCTATTTTTTTGATAAAAATCAATTTGTTCTTGACTCAAAGAATAGGGCTCGTTAAGAAATTCTGATATTGATTTAGAAGGTGTTTGCATTGCTAATTGATTTAAAATTATACTTATATCAATTTCAAAATTATTGAATTGTGATTGATCCAATTAATATTAATTTGTTCAATTATAATACTATATTGAATATTTTTTAATACTTTTCAATTTTTAAAGTTAATTTGTTATCATGAAAGCGATTTTAGAAGATATAAAATCCAATCAAGGTACCTCAAGTTTTTATGCTTTTCGGTATCAAGTTCCCTATTTTCAATTCAAATGGCATTATCACCCAGAATTTGAATTAACCTACATTGTAAAAGGAAATGGATATCGAATTGTAGGAAATTCCTATGAGCCTTTTGCTGATGGTGATTTGGTACTACTGGGAAGTAATTTACCTCATACTTGGTCAGGTAAAGCGAATGGTAATATCGATTCAGATGCAGTTGTTATTCAATTTTCTAGTGAATTTATTTCTCCTTTTTTAGGATTGAATGAAAGTCAATTAATTAAGAAAATGCTTGAAAATTCTTCACGAGGTATTCGTTTTGAGCATGATGAAAAATTAATTTCCAAAATAGTTGATTTAACAGAAACTCAAGGTGTTGACAGGATAATAAATTTGATTTCCATATTAGATCAATTATCCAAAAAGCAGAATATATTAATTGCTCCTAACACATTTCACAATGTTGTTTCTAAGAAAAGTGAAGTTAGAATCAATAAAGTATGTTTATTTATACAACATAATTTCCAAAATAAAATCTACCTAAAAGAGGTAGCTGATTTAATTTATTTGACTGAAAGTAACTTTTGTAAATTTTTCAAAAAGGCAACTGGAAAAACCTATTCCGATTATCTAAATGAAATTAGAATTAACGAAGCAAGTCGTTTATTAATTCAAACAGATAAAACAGTTAGTCAAATATCATTTGAATGTGGTTTTGAAACTTTGAGTTATTTCAATAGGGTTTTTTTAAATAAAAAAGGAATGACTCCCTCATTCTACAGGAAAAACGATCTTATTTGAATAGTTTAATCATTTAAAAGGAATAAATTTTGCAGGTTATTCATAATAGGAATAATATAATTCTATTGCATTTTTATGTAAATATGTTTTAGGTGATTTACTTAATCTTTGTTATGACAAAATGAGACTATTATAATAGTAATCATTTAAATAAAATAACAATTAAAAAATCATTTAAAATGAAAAAATCCAACTACTTATTAATGGCAATGGTATTGTTGTTAAGTTTTTTTCCCGCTCGAATTTTTGCTGCTGAACCTCCCTTAATTATTATTGAAAATCCTAAAGATGTACCTGTCGAAGTGCAAGCAATGTACAAAAGATTAAATGAAATCAAAGCAATAGATAAATCAAATTTAAACTCTATTCAAAAGAAAGAAATTCGTAAAGAAATAAAAACGATCAAAGCAGAATTACGAACTACTAATAATGGTGTCTATTTATCTATTGGGGCGATTATAATTATCATTCTATTGTTAATCCTGATTTTATAATTAAATAATCGTAATTATATAAGCTTCTCCTTATTTTATGTAATGCAATTTAAAACCATTCCGCTCAAATTTGCACCATAATTATTTCAATATAATAACCTTTAACAAATTAATATTATGAACAATTTACTTTATGTGTTTGCAGTACTTCTAGTTCTATTTTGGGCTTTAGGTTTCTTTGTTTACAATGCAGGAAATTTAATAAACATTCTTTTAGTAATTGCCGTGATTGCTATTTTATTAAGGATTATTAACGGAAAAAGTATAACAAAATAAATATCCTAATTCAATTATTAAAAAAACAAACAAATGAAAAATTCAATTTTACTTTTCGCAATTATCGCTTTAACGGGAATTAATTCCTATTCTCAAACTGAATCTACAACCTCAACTTCGGATCAACGTGATCATTTACTTTTTGGAGTTAAACTTGGCTTAAATTATTCCAATGTTTACGATGCACAAGGTGAGAACTTTGTTGCGGACGCCAAATTTGGTGTCGCTTTGGGAGGTTTTGTTTCTATTCCAATAGGAACTTTTATAGGAGTTCAACCAGAATTATTGTATTCTCAAAAAGGTTATAAATCGTCAGGAACCTATTTAGGAACTTCCTACAGTATGACTAGAACCACTGACTTTCTTGATATTCCTATTTATTTTGTAGTAAAACCAGTGGAAAATATTTCCCTATTATTTGGACCTCAATATTCCTATTTGTTAAAACGAACTGATGATTTTACAGGTGGTTCGCTGAGTGCATCTGATATTCAAACCTTTACGAATGATAACTTAAGAAAAAATATTTTTGGTTTAGCAGGTGGATTAGATATCAATATTGATCATCTAATTATTGGATTAAGAGCTGCTTGGGATACAACTTCAAATAATGGTGATGGAACATCCTACACACCAAGATATAAAAACATGTGGTATCAGGCCACGATAGGTTTTCGATTTTAATTAATAATAAATAATAGAAAAAATGAACAATTCAAAAAGTATTGGAAAAACAATCGGCACTTTAGCCTTAGGAGCTTTGGCTGGTGTAGCAGTAGGCGTTTTATTTGCTCCTAGAAAAGGAACTAAAACCAGAAATAAAATTTCGGGTGGTGCAAAAAAAATCACTAAAGAGTTAAAAAGAAAAATGGTAGATGAAGCTAAAGACTTCAGAAAAACAATGAACAAAGGCGCTAAAAATCTAAAAAATAGAGCCTCAAAATTAGAAGACATGGTAGAGGAACGAATTGAAAGTGCAAGTTCTATTCTTAAGGAAAATGCTAACGCACTACTACATTTAAACGAAGACCATCAAATAAAAAAATAAGATGAAAACACGAATAATTTTAAATTTATTACTTGTTACAATAGTTAGTATTTCCATATCAAGTTGTAATAAGTCTCCAAAGGTGAAAGAAGCTGAACTTAACGAAGCAAAGCAAGATGTTGAGAACGCAGAAGAGGATCTTGATGAGGCTAAAACTGATTCAGTTTATGCTTTTAATAAGTACAAAAGTAGTATCCAAATTAAATTAGTTGAAAATGAAAAAGTTATCACTGATTTAAAAGCTAAGATTGAGGATAAGGACAGAAAAACACAAACTTTGTATTATCGACAATTAGAGAATTTACAAATTAAAAATACAGAGTTGAAACTCAAAATTGAAAATTATAAACAAGGTCCAACGCAAAAATGGGAATTGTTTAAAGTAGATTTTAACAATGAGTTGGACGATTTAGGAAAATCTATTTCAACTATAGCCAATAACAATATGAAAAATTAATTCCATGAAAACCATATTAAATAGAATCCGAATTAAATCAGTTGTGCTTGTATTAACCTCATTAGTATTGATTCTTAACTTGGTTTCTTGTGCTAAGAAAATTCCTTTTCAAACCTCGGCACAAGTACCTGCAGCGAGAGGAAATGTCACTTATTGTAAAGACAAGAATAATAATTATGAAATTAAATTACAAATTTCTTATTTGGCAGAGCCCAACAGACTGCAACCTCCCAAAACGGCTTATGTGGTTTGGCTGGATTCAGATCAAAAATCAAATCCTATTAATTTAGGGCAAATTGTTGGAACTTCAAAGTTAAAAATTAAGTTTGAAACGGTTTCTTCTTCAAAACCTAAAAGGATTTTTATTACTGCAGAAGATGATTCAAGTGTTCAGTATCCCGGAAGTTATTTAGTATTGGAAACGAGTGACTTTTAATTAATTTAAATAAAAAAGACAAACTGAATAAGTTTGTCTTTTTTATTTGTGGGCGATGAGGGGTTCGAACCCCCGACCCCCTCGGTGTAAACGAGGTGCTCTGAACCAGCTGAGCTAATCGCCCTAAATAGGTTTGCAAATATACATTTAGAATTTGTAATTGCAACTATTATTTTTAAAAATTACTTTTTAATGATGTCTTTTAATAGAACTTTATCTGGGTAATTAATAAATTCTAGCGTTATTTGAACATTAGAAGTAGTTTGTCCCTCTACAATATAGATTTTCCCCGATTCATATTTAATGTTACTTTTATCAAAATCTACATCGCCATATTTTAATGTATTTTTTATATCGGTCATGGTTACCCATTTTTCGTTCAGCTTTTTAGTAGCTTCAGTTGATAAATTAAATGGTTTAGTACTCAAATCGTTTAAAACACGAGCATTTGGAAAGTAATTACATCGTGTATCTTTGCCACTTAACACCATGGCTACAAAAAAGCAACCCATTATTAATCCAACTAAATAATATGCAAATCGTTGGTAAAATTTCATAATTTATTTTTTTGCAAATGTAAGGGAAAGTAAGTTTAAAATACAATTAAATTAATGTCACTGTAATTTAAACTAAACCATTCACCGATAGCTTTATTGGTCAATATCCCATGATAAGTGTAAACTCCATTTTTTAACCCAATATTATATCTAATTGCCTTTTCTATACCGCCATCTTCAGCTATTTGCAGTAGAAATGGGGTTATAATATTGCTTATGGAAAGTGAAGCCGTTTTGGAATACCTAGAAGGGATATTTGGTACACAATAATGAATAACATCGTGATTGATATAGGTTGGTTTTTCATGGGTAGTTACTTCCGAAGTTTCAAAACATCCACCTGTGTCAATGCTAACGTCAACAATTACGGATCCTTTTTTCATTAATTCAACCATAGCTTCTGAGACAACCACGGGACAACGTTCTTTTCCGCGCATTGCGCCAATTGCTACATCACATCTTCTTAAAGCTTTTAACAATGCTTTTTGCTGTATGGTTGATGTGAAAATACTTTGCTTTAAATTATTCTGCAATCGTCGCAACTTGGTAATAGAATTGTCAAAAACTTTTACACTTGCTCCTAATCCTAATGCGCTTTTAGCCGCAAATTCGCCTACGGTTCCTGCTCCAAGAATCACTACTTCTGTTGGAGGAACACCTGTTATATTTCCAAATAAAAGTCCTTTTCCAAATTGATTATTTATCATTAATTCAGATGCAATTAACACTGAAGAAACTCCAGCAATTTCACTCAGTGATTTTACAGCAGGGTAGGTGCCATCCTCGTCTTTTATATATTCAAACGCTAATGCGGTTATTTTCTTCTTGGCTAATGCCTCAAAATAATCTTTATTTCTAGTTTTTAGCTGAATTGCAGATATAACAATAGTTTCAGGATTTACCAACTCAAATTCTTCTATTGTTAATGGGGAAATTTTTAAAAGCATTGGACAACCAAATACTTTTTTTGTGTCGGCAGTTATTTCTGCGCCTGCATCACTAAACTCTTGATCTGAATAACTTGCACTTAATCCAGCACCTGATTCAATCATCACTCTATGGCCTTCTGAAACTAGTGAATTAACAGCATCTGGAGTTAAACATATCCTACGCTCTTGATAGCTAGATTCTTTTGGAATACCAATGAAAAGATCACTTCGTTGCTTTGAAATTTCAAGTTTTTCTTCTTGAGGAAGTAATTGTGATTTGGAAAACGGGGTAAGTGCCATTGATTAATTTATTAAAATATAAATTTATAAAAAATTATGTGAAATAATCATTTATCGAAATTATTTATAAATCAATTTTCTGAATCCATTGGGCAATATTTCAATATTTATAGCGGTGCACTTTTCAGGAATCAAACTTTCTATCTTTTCTGGCCATTCAATGAAACACCAATTTCCAGAATATAAATATTCATCAATTCCCATGTCTAAAGCTTCGACTTCCGTTTTTAATCGATAACAATCAAAATGATAAACAATCTGATTATCATTTGTTTGATATTCATTAACTAAAGAAAAAGTTGGACTACTCGTATTTCCATTTACACCTAAATTCTTACTCAGGCATTTTATCAATGTGGTTTTCCCAACACCCATATTCCCATTAAATAAAAGTACTTTATTTGGGTTTTGATTTAGTATCAATTGTGCCACATTATCAATTTCTTCCAATGAAAAAACAACTTCCATTTTAATTTATTTTTATCAATTATTATTTAGGATTCATTACCAAAAACGGAATTATCATTTCTTCTAATGAAATTCCACCATGTTGATAGGTGTTTCTATAGTAACTCACATAGTGATTGTAATTATTTACATAAGCTAAGAAATTATCATTCTTAGCAAAAATATAAGAACTACTCATATTTATAGTCGGCAAACCTACTTTCCTTGGATCTTTCACCGCATAAACATCTTTATCTTCGTAAGACAAACTTCTACCAGTTTTATATCTCAAGTTCAAACTGGTGTTTTTATCGCCAATTACTTTTGAAGGATTTTTAACATTAATTGTTCCGTGATCGGTCGTTATAATTAGTTTGAATCCTAATTTTTGTGCCTGTTGAATGATTTCTAATAACGGCGAATTCTTAAACCAACTCAATGTCAACGAGCGATATGCCTTGTCGTCTGAAGCCAATTCTTTAACTACATCCATTTCAGTTTTTGCATGTGAAAGCATGTCCACAAAATTATAAACCACCGTCACCAAGTCATTATTCTTGTAGGTTTTGAAATTATCAACTAATTTTTTTCCTGAAGCTAAATTGGTAATTTTAAAGTAATCTTGTTTGATGTTTAATCCCAATCGCTTCAAATGAGCAGTTAAAAACTCTGCTTCAAATAGGTTTTTACCGCCTTCATCAGGATCGTTTTTCCAATATTGAGGAAATTGTTTTTCCATTTCTAGTGGCGTTAATCCAGAAAAAATTGCATTTCTAGCGTATTGAGTCGCCGTAGGTAAAATAGCATAATAGGGAACCTCTTTTTCCAATTTATAGTGATTATTTACCACACTTTCAAAGACTTTCCATTGGTCGTAACGTAAATTATCAATCACCACGAACAAAATAGGTTTGTCCTTTTTTGTGATTTCCGGAACCACTAATTCTCGAAATAGGTTATGAGACAATATTGGTTTATCCGCTTTTGGCTCGTACCAATCTTCATAATTTCGTTCAATAAACTTTCCAAACTGAGAATTAGCTTCTACTTTTTGAGACTCTAAAATCTGTATCATCCCGTGATCATTGATGTCTTCTAACTCTAATTCCCAAAAAATCAATTTTTTATACAACTCAATCCAATCTTCATGTGAATTCACCATTGCCATATCCATAGCAATTTTTCTAAATTCCTTTTGATAGTCCATGGTTGTTTTTTGTGAAATCAACCTCGAATGATCCAAATTCTTTTTCAAACTCAATAATATCTGATTTGGATTAACGGGCTTTATCAAATAATCGGCAATTTTCGAACCAATTGCTTCCTCCATAATGTATTCTTCTTCACTCTTAGTGATCATAATCATTGGAGTTGCCGACTTTTTCTCCTTCATTTCCGATAAGGTTTCCAATCCGCTCATTCCTGGCATATTTTCATCTAAAAAAACAATATCAAAATCGCCTTCTTCAAATATTTCTATAGCGTCACGACCATTATTACAACTTGTAACTTGGTAATTCTTCATTTCCAAAAACAATATGTGTGGTTTTAATAATTCAATTTCATCATCAACCCAAAGTATTTTGATCTTATCCATCTGGCTTTTTTTAGTTCAATTATCTATTAAAAATAATGCAGCAAATTAACACTTTTTCAACGCTAACTTCTTAAATTTATTGTAATTTTTTTTGGAGCTTTTTCCTGCTTTCCGTTCCACTCCTCACTAAAAAGCGAGGGAGTTCACTTCAATCAGGGCTATAAATGAAACGATTAATAATTGATTTATTTTAAAATAATATTGTTTAGTGATTCTGTAGTTAATTTTTATTTAGTGCAAACCAATTATAATCTCTAAATTTGAAGTTCCAAAAAAATTAAAAATTTAGCATTATGAAAAAATCAAGAATACTATTGATCCTTGTTTTTGCAGGATTAAATTTAATTAGCTGTAATAAAAAAGAAGTTGAATTCTCAGATCCTTTGGTTACCAATAGAGACACATTGGTAAACCCTGCTGATGACTTTTTTAAATATGCCAATGGCGGTTGGTTTAAGAAAAATCCAATTCCATCAACAGAACAAAGCAATGGAATTTTCCGAACTATTGCCGACACAATAAACAACCAAATCAAGCAAATTTGTGAAAAATCAGCTCTAGATGAATCAGCTCAAGTAGGAAGTAACAAACAAAAAATAGGAGATTTTTATGCTTCTGGAATGGATTCTATTGCCATCAATAAAGCAGGAATTTCACCTTTAAAATCGGAGTTTGCTAAAATAGACGCAATTAAAGATATCCCTTCATTAGTTATCTCAATTGCACATCTTCATACTATTGGCGCAAGCCCTGCCTTTTCATTTTACATAGGTCAGGATGATAAAATTAGTACAAAATATGCTCTGTTTCTTGGACAAGGCGGATTAGGTCTTGGAAATCGTGATTACTATTTTAATACAGATGAACAAACTGTAAAAATAAGAACAGAGTATGTAAAACACCTTCAAGCAATGTTGAAATTGATTGGTCAAAATGAAGCTGGTGCAACTTCTATCATGAAATTGGAAACAGATTTAGCAAAAGCCTCTAGAAAATTAGAAGACCTAAGAGATCCTGTTAAAAACTACAATAAAATGACCGTTGCTAGTTTAGGTAAAATCACTTCAAATATAAATTGGAATTCCATTTTTCCAGTTCTTGGTGTTGCCAAAGCAGATTCAGTAATTGTAGGTCAACCTGAATTCTACAAGACGTTAAACACATTTGTAAAAAGTTATTCAATAGAAGATTGGAAAACTTATTTGAAATGGGATTTAGTAAATTCATATGCTCCTTATTTAAATAGCACTATAGAAAAACAAAATTTCAAATTTTATTCAACTGTTATGAATGGTGTTGCTAAGCAAAAACCGAGATGGAAGAGGGTAGTAGGGCAAACAGATGCTTATCTTGGCGAGTTAATTGGACAAGTGTATGTTGCGGAATATTTGCCAAAAGGTTCTAAAGAAAAATTATTAGAAATTGGAAATAATATCCGTGATGTGTATGCTGATCATATCAAAAAGCTAGATTGGATGAGCGCGGCTACAAAGGTAAAAGCTCTTAATAAACTGAGTAAAATTGTAATGAAAGTGGGCTATCCTGATAAATGGAAAGATATGAGCTCAATGAAAATAGACAGAAAATCGTATTGTGGAAATGTAATTCAAGCGAATATTTGGGGCTACAAAGACATGGTAAATAAATATGGTAAACCGGTAGACAGAACGGAATGGAGCATGCAGCCACAAACCTACAATGCGTATTACAATCCAAGTAATAATGAAATTGTAGTTCCTGCATGTAATATTATAGTTCCTGGTTTTGAAGGTAGAATGCCTGACGATGCCATTTTGTATGGAATTATTGGTGGTTCTACTTTTGGACATGAAATAACTCATGGTTTTGATGATCAAGGAAGTCAATATGACGAAAATGGAAATTTAAACAATTGGTGGACTCCAGAAGATTTGAAAAAATTCCAAGCTAAAACAAAATTAATTGTTTCTCAATTTAATAAATACACTGTTTTAGGAAATAAACACATCAACGGTGAGGCTACTCAAGGTGAAAACATTGCCGATTTAGGTGGCGTAGTGATGGGTTATGAAGCTTTCAAGAAAACAGCACAATACAAAAACAAAGAGAAAATTAGTAATTTAACACCAGACCAACGCTTTTTCCTCGCTTACGGTTATGCATGGATGGTTAATATTAAAGACGAAGCATTGGCCTCACAAATTATGACTGATGTTCATGCACCAGCACAGTTTAGAATTAATGGTCCATTGAGTAACATACCAGAATTTTACAAAGCTTTTAATGTAAAACCAGGAAACAAAATGTACCAACCCGATTCTCTAAGAGTTGTAATTTGGTAAGACAAAATGCAATAATTTAAGACCGTACCTTGTGCGGTCTTTTTTTTGTTAAAATTGCAATTCAAAAAAAGTGATAATTGTTTATATTTGCAGAACAAAACCCAAATAGAAAGTGAATCAAATCAATAAATTAAAAATTTTAAACGATCCAATTTATGGGTTTATTTCTATCCCAAATCCATTTATTTACGATTTAATTCAACATCCGTATTTTCAACGGTTACGAAGAATTTCACAAATGGGTTTATCATATTTAGTTTATCCTGGTGCACACCACACTCGATTTCACCATGCTTTAGGTTGCATGCATATTATGCAAAAAGCAATTGAAGTTCTCCGTTTTAAAGGAGTTTCTATTTCTGAAGAAGAAGAAAATGCTTTGTTAGTTGCCATTTTATTACATGATATTGGTCATGGTCCTTTTTCACACGCAATGGAACATAGTATTGTTGAAAATGTCAACCACGAAGCGATCTCCTTATTATTTATGAAGAATTTGAATATTGAATTTGATGGCAAATTAAGTTTAGCGATTCAAATATTTAAAGGTGATTATCATCGAAAATTCATGCTCCAACTAATATCTAGTCAGCTAGATATGGATCGAATGGATTATTTAAAAAGAGACAGTTTTTATTCTGGTGTTGCAGAAGGAAATATCAGCTCAGATCGATTAATCCAAATGATGACGGTGGTAAATGATCAATTAGTAATTGAGGAAAAGGGCATTTATTCGGTTGAAAAATTCTTAATGGCAAGGCGATTAATGTATTGGCAAGTTTATTTTCATAAAACTAGTTTAGTTGCTGAGTTAATTTTGACTAAAGTGCTAAAAAGAGCCAAAGAATTGACTCAAAAAGGAGTTGTATTAAATTGCAGTGAGTCGTTACTTTATTTTATGAAAAACAAAATTGAATTGGTTTCATTTGACAATCATACCCTTGAAAAATTTGCTAATCTAGATGATTTTGATATCATTAGTGCATTAAAATCTTGGATTAATAGTGATGATTTTATACTAAGTAATTTGAGTAAAATGATTATTAATAGAGATTTATTAAAGATAAAATTAAATAGTGAAAAGTTTTCGAAAGCTGATTTAGAAACTCTACAACTAGAGTTTTCCAAGGATAATCAAATTTCAATTCAGGATTCCAATTATTTTATTTTCAAGGGAAAAATTAAAAATCAAGCTTATAGTGTTCAAGCAGAACCTATTAGAATACTTAAAAAAGACAATACAGTTGAAGATGTAGTAGAAGCTTCTGATCAACTCAATTTAAAATCAATATCAAAAGAGGTTACAAAATATTATCTGTGTTACCCTAAACAACTTAAAGAAAGTTAATTAATAATTACTATTTTTTTATATTTTTGTAAAGTTTTAAAAAGCCAACATATAAACAATGATCGGAACAGCTTCAAATATTCAGTTTTATCTAAATCAAATTAAAAATTAATTCGAAAAGATGAAATTTACAGCAGAGCAAATAGCAGGGATTTTAGATGGAGAAGTTGTTGGAAATCCAAACGCTGAAGTGTCTAAATTGTCAAAAATTGAAGAAGGTATTGAAGGATCATTGACTTTTTTATCCAATAAAAAATACAATAACTACATTTATTCTACCAAAGCTACAATTACAATTGTAAATAAAACCTTTATTCCAGAAGGAGAAATAACCTCTACCTTAATTAA